>JAZOVZ010000081.1:0-29967 GCA_045658965.1 Eubacteriales bacterium | reverse complement strand
CTGGCGCAGGCTTGTTCCAAGCGCAGGGGGGAGAGTGCGAATAGAATGGGTTTATGACACAAATGCGGCAACTAAATTTGCTGCATTGCATAAAAAAGCAGGAATCTGCTCAAATTTGAACAAATTCCTGCTATTTTCCCGTTATTTCCGCAGCCCCATGGGATGCGTTCTTTTTTGTTCGGAAATTACTGTGCGTTCAGCGTAATGGTCAGCTCGAACGCGCCGTCGAAAT
Source organism: Eubacteriales bacterium (assembly GCA_045658965.1). Lineage (GTDB taxonomy): Bacteria > Bacillota > Clostridia > Oscillospirales > CAG-272 > SVQP01. Next base: position 29,735 of record JAZOVZ010000081.1, on the reverse strand, counting down.
AGTACTCGGTGGTGTCGGGGGCAAATCCCTCGGGGACGGATGCGAGTGTGACGTGGAAGTTGCTCTCTGCATCGGTCAGGGTGACAATACCCTCGGCATTGGTAGCCACGGGCATGCGGCAGCCGTTATCGTCACAGAACTGTACGGCAGCACCTGCAACGGCTGCGCCGTTTGCGTCCACGACCTTGACGGTGTAGGTCACCTTGCCGTCGTCGGTAGTAACCTCGTCGGTTGCCTGCTCGGTGGTCTGTTCGGTAGCTGCATCGGTGCTTTCGGGTGCGTTGGTCTCTGCCTCGGTGGACTGTACCTCGTCCTCGCCCCCGTCGCAAGCAACGGTGCAAAGCAGGCACAAGCACAGCACGCTTGCAAGCGCAAGCATCAAAATTCTCTTGAAATTCATGGTATTTCTCCTTATTTTTACATTTTTGCTTTTATGATAGCTTCAAGCAAGATTACTGCACGTAAACGCACGCAAACAGATGTGCGTGCTCGGGCACGACGGGTGCTGCGCCAAACAGCGACATGGGCGAGGATGCATCGTACCAGCCCATATATTCCCCGATCGCGCGCATGGCGTCGGCAAGCGTCTGATCCAGCGGATAATAGCCGTCGTCCGCAACTTCCACGTATGCCCAGATCAGCTCGTTGTAGCTGTCCTTGGAGATCACGTTGCCCTGCTCGTCATACACGTAAACGCCAAGACGCTGATTGCCGCACACCGTGGTCAGCGCGTCCAGATAGGGCGAATCCTTGTCAAAGTTGAGCATGAGCACGGGGCCCTGTGCGCTGCCAACGTGGTAGTAGCCATCGGTCTCGTTATATACGACTTGCAGCCCATCGTCCATCACGTCAAAATTCTTGAGCGTGCCTGCGGGCTTGGTAAACGCTGCAAGCGCACCGCTCGGCATAAGGTCGTTCCAAGGCAGATCCTCAACGGTAGTCTCGCGCTCATCTACGTACTCCACGCACAAATTACATGCACTCACGGCAGCGTCCTCTGCCGCAATGCCGATCACGAATGCGTAATTATACACCATATCGTCGTAGACCTCGATCTCGATGGCGTTATTTTCTTCAACTGCCACCGATTCGGTCAGCACAAAGGAGGTGGAGCCGAAATAACCGATCGAAAGCGGCAGATCCGCATCCACCGAGAGGCGGAACACACCGCCGCGGGATGCCACGAACAAAAGATACGTCATATCCCCTGCGGTCAGCGCGATCCAATATTCGCCCTCATTGATCCTGCCCGTCTTGTACGCCACGTAATCGTCGGCAGCGGGAGAATACGCGTAAATTTCCTCGCCCGCAGTAGGCAAGCCGAACAGTCTGACTGTCAGCGTGGGCGATTCGGGCGTTACGACGCAGCCCTCGGTCTGGTATTGCTCGCCAAGGATATTGTCGATCACGACCGCATAGGTATCGGGCAGCAGCGCTGCACTTGCCGTGCCGTCCGCACCCGTTGCAACCATGGTGACCTGCTCCTCGCCCTTGTAAAAGCGCACGACCGCGCCCTGTCTGGCGTTGCCGTCCGAGCCGATAACGGTGACTGCATACGTGACCTTTTCGGGCTCGGGCTCTGTGGTGACCTCCTCGGTCGTGGTCTCGGTGTTTGCCTCGGTGCTCTGCTCGGGCGCATCGGTGGTATTTTCGGTTGCCTCGGTGCTCTGCTCGGGCGCATCAGCGCCTTGCGTTTCGGTCGTGCCCTGCTCGTTACCCTCGCAGGCGGCAAGCAGCACGCTCATGCACAAAAGCAGCGCCAAAAGCACCGAAAGTGCTTGTATTTTGGTGTTTTTCTTCATAATAGCCTCTGTTTTCGGTCAATTTATATTGCATTACAATACGGCATTTGCCGAACCCTGCGTGCAGGGTTCGGCAATCTTTATCGATATTATGCGCCCAGGTGCTGGTAATAGAAGCAGACCTTGACCCAGGAATTCTCAACACCCTGGAGGGTATACTTATCCATCAGCATCTGCAGCAGCTCGGCAAGCTCAGCGTCCACCTTGACGCAGCCGCGCAGCTCGGGAGCTTGCTCGTTGACCTCAATCATCTTCTCTGCATACGCTCTTGCCACGTCGGTCATATCCTCGCCCGCACCGTGGGAAATACCCGCAAGCACCTCGTCCAGCATGTACTCTGCAGCGTATTCCTCATAGGCTTCGCCCCACAGCTCCTGCAGCTTTTCCTTGGTGTTATCGGGATAACGCTGCATGTAGGTCATGATCAGCAGGTCGCCCTCGGTGTACTTGAAGTTGAACGCATTCATTTCGATCATTTCCACGATCGAATGGCTGAACACGGAGGAGAGGCTGGAGAAATCGGCATAAATGATGCTGCCAAGGCTTCCGTCTGCAAGCTTTTCGTGATAGTAGCCGTCCTCACCCAGCGCAACGTCGATACCAAGACCTATAAGCTCACCGGTCACGTTTCCGTCCTCACCCTCAAGATAGGTGAAGTAGCCGGGTGCGCAGGAACGGAAATAGTCGTAGCTCTCGCCCAAAAACTCAATGGTGTAAGGCACGATGCCCACGCCGTAAACGTCCCAGTACGCGATGTCGATATAGTAGGGAGTGCCCGCCTCCATGTAAAATACCATGGAAACGTTGCCAAGATCGGTAAACACTCTCTCGCAGTGCTCGTAAGTCAAAAGCTCGGTGCGGTTTGCATCAAACAGCCATCCCTCAACCTGCTGATCGGCAAAGGAGGTGATGCGGTATACGCCCGAAACCGTGGGAATAAACTCCGCAAGCAAGCCTCTGGGCATGATCATGCGGTTATATTCAAAGTAATTGTTCTCGCCAAGCTCAGCCTTGTACGCGCAGAAGGGTGCAAGACCCTTGATGGGGTCCTCCAGCTGACCTGCAGGACCGTACGCATCGTAATACAGGCAGAACTGCAGCCACTCCTTATCGTGACCCTCTGCACCAACGGTAGCCGCTACGTACTTCAAGATCTCTGCAAGCTCTGCGTTGACGGTCACGACGCCCGACAGCTGCGAGTTGGATGCATAGGAGAAATAGTTGACGATCTGATCGTAATATCCGTCGCCCAGCTTGCCGTTATACGCCATATTGTAAATGGATTCCGGACTGAACTGGGTGTATCCCATCAGGTCTGCAAGCAGCAAGGGACCGTCCACGGTGCCGACGTGATAGTAGCCGTCCTGCTGGTTGAACACAACGTCCACGTAGTTGTTATAGCCAAAGCCGTCCTCGGCTCTGTCGGTTGCCGCGAAGCGCGGGATATAGGTAGGAGTGGTGATATTGCTCATATCCACCACGCGCAGATTGGTGATATAAACGGTGTCCTCGCCCTCGTCGGTGTCACCGTCCTTGACGTAGGTCAGCGCGACCTCGTAGGTGCCGTCCTGCTTTGCCACGTAAGGATAGCAGGTGCCCCAAGTCTCACCAAGACCGGAGATGGAGTACGTGTCCTCACCGTTGACAATGGTGTACAGCACGTCGCTGTAACGCTCGCTGGATGCAAAGTAATCAAAGCAGATCGCCTGCCCCGCCTTGAGCTCTACGTCCACGTAAAGGATAGAGAAGGAATTTGCCACGCCGGTGTTTGCGGGCTTGATGCAGGAGTATCCGTCCTTTTCGCCGATCACAAAGGGCCAGGTGATGTCCTTGTACTCCTCGGACGCCTCTGCACGGTAGTTGCCGTTAAAGCCCTCACCGTTGATGGCAGCCGCGATCTCGGAAGGATCGGGCATGGAAACGTTGACGGATACCTCGGGGATCAGGCTGTCCACGCTCTGATACAGTCCCTGCTCGTAATCGTCACCCGTAAAGTGATCGAATGCCACGGTAAAGGGCTGATCGCCAAGCAGCGCGCCCTCCTCGATCAGGCAGATGACGCCGTAGCGGTCCACGAATACCGAGGTGGGGAATGCAGCCACGCCAAATGCAGCGTACAGCGCGTTATAGTCCTTGATCATGGGGAAATCAAGCCCCATGGACGCCTTGTAGGTGGAAATATCGCTTTCGGTATCGGTGCCGTAGGGGTCAAGTGCCAGGATCTCCACCTTGTCGCCGTAGTTGTTGTAGGCGCTGTTCATATAGGGGAACTCCTCGCCGCACCAAGAGCAGGTAACGTACCAGAAGTTGAGCACGACCAGCTCCTTTTCCTTGAGAATCTCGGAAAGGGTGTGGCTCTTGCCGTCGGTATCCACAACGGTAAAGTCGCGGATGACGTCGCCCACCTTATAGGAAACGCCCTGAATGTTGGTGTCGGAAATGACGCGCGAAACCGCGTACACGCTGACGCCGTTGCCTGTAAACTCATAGTAAGGCTCGACCTCGTAGCCTGCGGGCAGACCCGAAAGCACTGCTACGTAGCCCTCCTTGGCAGGCATTTCGATCTCTGCCTTGCCGTTTTCATCGGTGGTGCCGAAGTTGACCAGATCCTCCAGCGTTGCGTCGGTGTAGACCATAACGGTCACGCCCGAAAGTGCCATGCCGCCAACCGACTTGACCTCGACCGTGTACACCTGCTTATCGCCCTTGGACGCCTCGCCCGTGGTGGATTCCTCGGTGCCGCCCTGGGTGCTCTGCTCGGTCTGTGCACCCTGCGTGGTCTGCTCACCCTGTCCCTCGTCGGGCGTCTTGCAAGCAGCAAGCATGCAAAGCAGCATCAGCATTGCCAGCACGAGCGCCATTGCTTTGGTTGTGTGTTTCATAAAAAATCTCCTATTAGTTTTACGTAATTTCCCTGCTGTCGCCCCGCGCAAAAACCTGCCCGGGCATTAAATAGTAATTTTCCGTATTATTTTACCACAACCGCTCAAAAAAATCAAGGGCTTTGCAGCCTTTACGCGCACGCGTATATAATTTTGTAGATTTTTAACGCGCCCTTTACTTTGCGCGCAAGTATTTTGTGCGATGTGCCCAAGGGAGAATGTGCCGCTCTCTCTTGCGCACGCGCGCGAAATGTGATATAATTATAATGTATATCGACATTTTTACCCTTTATTGCAATTGAGTAAAAAACAGACAAAAAACACGAAAGGCAAAACACCAAATGAACAGCAAAACAACCGTAAGAGTTATCACGTGTCTGATCGCTCTGTTGACCGTGCTTGCCACGCTGCTCGGCGTCGTCTCCTCCTCCCGCGTAAGTGCGGAAAAGACCGACTATATCGGACTTTTTGACGGTGACGTTTACACCGACGTGGAAAACTTGTTTGACAGCAAGGTGGTCCACAAGCTGCCCGCAAGCGTCAAGGACACCGACGTGATCTCTCTGATCATTCGCACCGACCTTCCCGGCGTGATGGAAGCGCACAGCAAGGCAAATTCCGGCCTCTCGCTTGCCGAATACGCCAAGACCGAAGCGGGACTTGCCATCAAGCAGCGCATCGCCGACAAGAGAAGCGAGCTGCTTGCATGCCTTGACGCTGCAGGCCTTGACTACGGCACCGGACTTTGCTATGACACGGTGCTCGCAGGATTTGAGATCACCATCAAGGCAGGGGATCTTGCTCGCGCGGACGAGCTGCTTGCAAGCAAGGCGACCGTGATCGTTGGCGAGGTCTACCTCCCCGCAGAAACGCAGCTTGTGGAAAACGAGGTGGACGTTTACGACACCGGTATTTTCGACAGCTCCGACTTTGCGTACGACGGCACGGGTATGGTCGTGGCAGTGCTTGACACAGGCCTTGACTACTACCACACCGCCTTCTCGGTAGGCAACTTCACAGCCGACAGAAATAAGCTTGGCATGACCTTTTCCGACGTGGAGGGCTTGGTGGGCAAGACCGAGGCATCGGGCATTGTGTCCGGGCTGACCGCCTCCGACGTCTATATCAGCGAAAAGGTTCCCTTCAGCTTTGACTACGCCGACCGCGACGCGGACGTTTACCCCATTCAGTCCGACCACGGCACGCACGTTTCGGGTATCATTGCAGGCCGTGACGACACCATCACGGGCGTCGCGCCCAACGCGCAGATCGTTTCCATGAAGATCTTCTCGGACACCGAGACCAGCGCACGTACGTCCTGGATTTTGGGTGCGCTGGAGGATTGCGTGGTGCTGGGCGTTGACGTCATCAACCTCTCGATCGGTACCGCCTGCGGCTTTGCTACCGAGAACGAAAAGGAGCAGATCGCCGGCGTTTACGACCACATCCGCGAGGCGGGCATCAGCTTGGTGGTTGCAGCATCCAACAGCTACAACTCCACCTACGGCTCGGAGAAAAACGGTAACCTTGGACTGACCTCCAACCCCGACTCCGCAACCGTTGGCTCTCCCTCCACCTACAAGGGCGCACTTTGCGTGGCTTCGATCGAGGGTGCAAAGACCCCCTACATGACCTACAACGGCAAGATCATCTACTTCTTCAACTCCACCAACAGAGCAGGCGAGGAAAAGTTCCTTGTGGACGACGTTCTGGGTACCGACAAGGACCTGCTGGAGCTGGAATACGTACTCATCCCCGGTGCGGGAAGATCTGCCGACTATACGGGCATTGATATTGCAGGCAAGGTCGCCCTGGTTGCCAGAGGCGCGACCACCTTTGAAGAAAAGGTCAACGTAGCCCAGCAAAAGGGCGCAGCTGCCGTCATCATCTACAACAACGTTTCGGGCGAGATCCGCATGAACGTGGGAGACGCTACCATCCCCTCCTGCTCGATCAGCCAGGACGACGGCGAGATGCTTGCAGCAGCGGGCAAGGGTAAGATCACCTTCAGCCGCGCGCAGACCTCCGGTCCTTTCATGTCAGGCTTCTCCTCTTGGGGTCCTACCCCCGATCTGGAGATCAAGCCCGAGATCACCGCGCACGGCGGCTCGATCCTCTCGGCTGTGCCCGGTCAGTCCTACGACCGCATTTCGGGCACCTCCATGGCAACCCCCAACATGTCCGGCGTGGTTGCGCTTTTGCGCCAGTACGTCAAGGAGAACCTCTCCCACGTAGCCGACACCGACGCTGAGGTTGCCGCGCTGATCAATCAGCTGCTCATGTCCACCGCAGACGTGGTCATTGGCAAAAACGGTCTTCCCTACTCGGTCAGAAAGCAGGGCGCGGGCCTTGCCAACCTGGGCGAGTGCGCACAGACCACCGCTTTCATTCAGACCTACAACCGTCTTGACGGTTCTATCATGGATAAATCCAAGATCGAGCTTGGCGACGACCCCGACAAGGTGGGCGTTTACGTGCTGAAATTCTCGATCGTCAACTTTGGTGAAACTGCCTTAACATACGATATTTCCGCAACCGTGCTGACCGAGGGCGTCAGCGAGACCAAGACCGTGGACGGCAAGACCGTCGTGACCGAGGAGGGCTACCTGCTCGAGGGCGTGAACGTCACGGTCACAAGCGTTAAAAACGGCACGCAGAGCGGCCAGTCCGTCACGGTAGCCGCAGGCGCAACTGCCGACGTGGAGCTGACCCTGACCCTCTCCGACGCTGACCGCAAGTACCTGGACGACTCCTTTGAAAACGGCATGTACGTGGAGGGCTTTGTGCAGCTGGACGCACAGGGCGAGGGCACGGTTGACCTGGGTTGCCCCTTCCTTGCCTTTTACGGCGACTGGACGCGCGCGCCCATGCTCGACATTGAATACTTTGAGACCAACAAGGACGAGCTGGACAGCGCGGTCGATTTTGAAGACAAGACCATGCCCGACGCTTACGCTTCCCGTCCCATCGGTAAGCTGCAGGGCGACTACGTTTCCTATCTCGGCTCCTTCTACTTCCTCCAGGACCCCGCCTCCAAGATGATCTCCGCCAGCCGCGATTACATCTCGCTTTCCAATCAGGAGGGCGCGATCAACTCGCTGGAATACGTGTGGCTGGGTATGCTGCGCGGTGCCAAGGAGATGCATATCACCATCACCGAGGACTCCACGGGCGAGGTGGTATTTGAGCGCACCGAAAACTGGATACGCAAGGCTTACTCGGACGGCGGCGCGACCATTTTCCCCGCCAACCTTGACGTAGGCTTCTCCGCAATTGAGCAAAACCTCAAAAACAACACCAAATACACGGTAACCATCAAGGGTCTGCTTGACTACGGCGACGGCGGCGCGGACACCAATCTGCGCAACACCATGACCTTCCCGCTCTACACCGACTTCGAAGCTCCTGCCGTGACCGACTGCGAATTCTATACCGAATACGACAAGGCAGAGAAGCTCAACCGCCTTTACGCCAAGGTCAAGATCTACGACAACCACTATGCCATGGCAATGCAGGCGGGCTACGTTACGCTGGGCACGTATTACGACTCCGCCTCGGGTCAGTACGTAGAGGGCTACCTCACCAAGACTTTTGACAAATACGTCACCGCCATTCATTCGGAATACAATTCCACCACCGAGGTCATCATTGAGCTGACCGATCATATTCAGGACATCAAGCAGGGTGCAGCACACAAGAACACCTTCTCCCTGACCTGCTACGACTATGCGATGAACACCGCCGTCTACGAGATCGGCTTGCCCGATGAATACGTGGACTTCTACCTGCCTGAATTTGAAGGCTTTGAGCCCTCGGAGGAGCAGACCATGCCCACCTTGGAGCTCTCCCCCTACCAGCTCTACGAGCTCAATCCCGTTCTCTACCCCGATTCCGCTTGGGCAGACCTGCTGGACTACGTGACCTTTAACCCCGATAACGTGCAGATCGTGGGCAACACGCTGGTGCCCATTACCCCCGGTACGCTGACGCGTATCCGTATCACCGACCCCTATAACAACAAAAAGTTCTTCGAATTCCGCGTCAAGGTGCTCGCAGAGGGCGACGTGGGCTACGTCAAATACGATAAGCCCGTGACCGATCTCTTTGAGCTGACCGGCTACTTTGTGGACAAGGCGTTCTACTTTGCCAACTCCTCCGACCGCGCGCTGGGCGTGACGGGCGACGAGAGCAAATTCGCCTCCTCCTACTATTCGCTGGAAATGTTCCCCAGCGAATCGGTCACCGTGCGCTATAAGCTCAACGCCTACTTCCCCGCAGACACCAAGGTGGTGTTTGAGTCCTCCAACCCCGGTATCGTGACGGTGGACGAAAAGACCGGCACGATCACAGCACAAAAAGAGGGCTTTGCATCCGTAACCGCAAGCGTGGTCATGGACGGCAAATCCACCTACTACTCCAAATCCATCAGCATTGAGGTCAAGGATCCCTACGTGACCCAAGGCCCCGTCCTGCAAAACTACTTTGGTCTTGGCGGCGTGGTCGAAATTCCCGAAAGCCTGTCCTTGACCCAGATCGGACAGTTTGCATTCTCCAACTACGAATACGTGGACAAGGATCCCTCGCTGGTCACCGACGAAGACCCCTCCCTGTCGCAGGCATGGTTTATCGGTGACGATACCATTACCGAGGTCATCATCCCCGAGGGCGTGGAGACCATTTCCGCTTACGCCTTTGCAAATCTGACCGCTCTTGAGCGCGTGGTGCTCCCCTCCACCCTGACCCGCATTGACTGGGGTGCTTTCTACGGATGCTCCTCGCTCAAGACCGTCATCGGTATTGAAAACGTCAAGTTCATCAACGAAAGCGCGTTTGACGGCTGTGCACTCAGCGGCACGGTCAAGCTGGACAGCGCGGTGGCAATTGCCGACTATGCGTTTGCCGGCAACCGCTCCCTGAACAGCGTGATCATGGGCGAGAGCGTACAATCCATCGGTGCTAACGCCTTTGCAAACAACTCCTCCTTGCGCACGCTGACCATCAAGGCTCCCATCTACAAGCTGGGCAAGCACGCCTTCTCGGGCTGCGAAGCACTCAAAGAGGTCTCTCTCAACTCCGCCGTTATTCCCACGGGCGCATTCCGCGGCGCAAAGAACCTTGAAAAGGTCACGCTGGGCAAGGACGTTGCGGTGATTGGCGAAAACGCATTCGGCGGTACGGCACTTGGCTCGATCACCGTAGATGCAGGCAACGTCCGCTTCAAGGCGGGCAACGACCTTGCCTATATTCTGAGCGCGGACGGCAAAACGCTGATCTTAGTCGCTCCCGCAACCAAGGGAGAATTCAAGCTTGACGGTGTGAGTACGGTCGGCACGGGTGCATTCTCGGGCAACGGCAATATCACCTCGGTGACGCTTCCCGACGTTACAGCACTCAAGCCCTACGCCTTTGCGGACTGCACCAAGCTCGCAAGCGTTACCTTGGGCAATCTGACCGAGATCGGTGACTACGCCTTTGCGCGCAGTGCGCTGACCTCTGCTCCCTCGTTTGCGCACCTGACCGAGATCGGTGCTTACGCCTTCAGCGGCAGCAAGCTGACAGCTGTGACCATTCCCGACGGCATGACCGTGGGCAAGGGTGCGTTCTCCGAATGCAAGTCGCTTGCAAGCGTTGAGATCGGCTCGAACGTCAAGCTCGGCGACGACGCTTTCTATCTCAACCCCTACTCCAATATGGAGATTAAGGGTGAATCTCTCCCGAACAACATCTTCACCACCGTTTATTTCGTCACCTTCAAGTCCCCGCTGACCTCTCTGACCGTTGGCGACAACGTACAGATCGGCAACCGCGCCTTCTACGGTGCGGTCAACCTTAAGAGCGTGACGCTGGGCGACGGCGCAGTGATTGGCGATTACGCGTTCTTTAACAACGCCTCTCTTCGCCATATCGACCTCTCGGGCGTTCTCTCGATCGGTGCGCACGCATTCTCGGGTGACGTTTATAACGATAGCTACGACCAAAGCTTCACCTCTCCCGTTTACGACGAGCACGGTCAGCCGGTTTACCGCTACTTTGCTCCCGCGCTGACCAACGTTGACCTGAGCGCGGCTACCACGATCGGTGCGCAGGCGTTTGCTTACTGCCAGAGCCTTGAAAAGGTCACGCTGGGCAAAAACGTAACCGTCGTGCCCGATATGGCGTTCATGTACTGCCGCAAGCTCTCGGACGTCAACCTTGAGGGCTTGACCGAGATCGGCAGCAACGCATTCTACACCACCGCTTTGACAGAGATCAACCTGGCAAGCGTGCAAAAGCTCGGCACTTACGCCTTTGCATACTGCGAGCAGCTTTGCAAGGTCTCCTTCGGTACGCAGGGTGTTCGCGTGGAGGAAGGCGCGTTCGCATACGACAGCGCGCTGGCAGCCGTGGACGGCATGCAAAACCTTGCCTACGTGGGCGATTACGCGTTTGCGTACTCTATCCTGCCCGGTGCTGACCTTTCGGGTGCGACCTATATCGGCACGCACGCCTTCTACAAGGAGCGTCTTGCAGACTTTGATCTGAAGCTCGGTACGGCACTTGCAGAGCTTGGCGATAACCCGTTTGCATTCTGCCGCCTTACCCCCTTCTCCACCGTTGAGATCACCAATTTCAACGGCAAGGACTACGAAACCGTGGTCTACACCTTCGATCTTTCCGAAAACGTGCGCGTCATTGACGGTCACCTCTACCGCGTGGTTCCCCGCGGCCTTGAGCTGATTGCCTACACGGGCGACGCGACGCAGGTGCACGTTGCCGACGGCACGGTGCGCATCTCGGCTATGGCGTTTGCGGGTGCACCCATCAAGCAGGTGACCCTGCCCTACACCCTGCGTGCCATCGGTCACAAGGCGTTCTATGATTGCGACGCCCTGACCCTTGTCACCTTCTCCTCCTTCAACGCACCCATTCTTGAGGAGGAATTTGACGCAGCGTACCACGAAAGCTTTGACAACATTCCCGGCAGCGGTGAATACACCTTCCAGTACAGCGACGGCTCGTCGCTGATCAAGAACGGTCTTGGCATCGTCCCCTACTTCATGTGGAACGCCGAGTCCAGCTACTACAACACCTACTACGGCGCAAGCTTCAAGGACTACATCGGTCACGTTGACGCTCCCATTACCATGGTCAGACCCGTCAACGGCAACCATTACGACTCCTTTATCTTCGCGCAATACTTCGATACCTTTATCGACGGTAGCGCGGCAGCCGACGAGATCACGCTCGCAGCCATTGCCGCCATCAACGCAATTCCCGATTCGGTGACTCTTGAGCACAAGGCCCTTGTCGAAGCGGCACGCGCAGCTTACGACAAGATCTCCTCCAAGGAGCAGCAGGCACTGGTCACCAACCTTGACAAGCTGACCGCGGCAGAGCGCAGAATTGCCGATCTGGAAGCCCTTGCGGGCAATCAGGGCGGTGACGCACAGCCCGAGGTACAGCCTCCCAAGAGCGTTTCCGTAACGCTGGTGCTCTCGATCGCGCTTGCCATTGTGGGCGTTCTCTCGCTCATTCTCGCAGTTACCAGCTTCGTGCTGGCACGCAAGGTCTTTACCCCTGCGTATATTGCCGAGCGCAAGGCTGCAAAGGCTGAAAAGCTGCGCGCCAAGGCGCAAAAGCCCATAGTGCTCAACAAGCCGCACAAGCCGCGCGGCATGCACAAAAAGCACAAGACGGGCGCACTTGCCGCACTTCCCCTTGACAAGATCTTTACCTTCATCGCGGTCATTGCCATCAGCGCTGCCACCGTGCTTATGATGATCACGCTGTTTGGCTCGACCGGCTCGCAATGGAAGGATCCCTACAAGCAATTTGACAAGCAGGGCTACTCGGTCAGCGTGCGCTTTGACGCAGGCGACGGTCGCTTTGCAAACCGCGACATTACGGTCGTGGACGTCTTCTCTCTGGACGATTACCAGGCAGGCGAGGACGGCATGATCCGCATCCCGCTGCTTGACCCGCAGGACAAGGACCGCGGTGCACAGGCTTACGTGGTGGATAAGCCCGGCTACACCTTAGCAGGCTGGTACACCGACCGCCAGCCCCGCGTGGACGATCAGGGCAGACCGCTGGACGAATACGGTGAGCTGACCGAGGTTTCCGGCAGAGAGCAGGGCTGGGTATATTCCGGCAAATGGGACTTTGCAAACGGCACGGTCACCGTTGATCCCGCTACAGTCAAGTCCGGTGCGGATGCGGTGCTGACGCTGTATGCAGCGTGGGTACCCGGCGTTCAGTTCCACCTCTACGACCTCAACACCCTTGACCAGAGCGGCAACCCCGCACTCATAGAGACCTATGTGGGCTCCAAGCTCACCGTTCCCACCTGGAAGAACGGTGCCATCTCGCTTGGCGGTGCATTCCCCAAGCTGGACGGCACGCCCAACGCCATTTATGCGGACAAGGACATGACTGCTCCTCTGACCGACCCCATCAAGATCGACATCAACTACGAAAACGGCACCATCAACACCCCCGCCGTTGACGTTTACGTGGATCTGTGGCAGGGACAGTGGTTCAAGATCAGCACCGTACAGCAATTCTACCGCAACGCAAGAGCGGACGGCAACTACATCATTGAAGCAGACCTTGATTTCTCGATCAAGGGTGCGATCTGGCCCGCAAACTTCTACAAGGGTCAGAACCAGTTCACCGGCAAGATCATCGGTAACGGTCACACCTTCTCGGGCATTACCGTCGTACAGCCCACGGGCGCACAGCAGGGCGGCTTGTTCGGCTTTATCGGCGCAGGCGCGTCGATTACCGACCTGCACTTTGAGAACGTGACCTACACCGCCGTCGGCTCGCGCATTCAGGGCTCGACTACGGGACTTCTGGCAGGCACGATCTCCGATCAGGCAACGCTGGAGAACGTCACCGTGAGCGGCAAGCTGCTCATCGATCCCTCGCTGCTCCTTGACGGCGTGGACGTTTCGACCTACGGCGTGCTGGCAGGCGCAGGCACGGCGGACATCAGCCTTGAGAACATCAAGGTCGAGCTGACCGGCGACAACAAGAACGCCGCTATTCTCACAGTCAACAAAGAAACGGGCGAGATCACGATCACGCCCCGCGAACGCAACTGACGCGCAAAGGAGGAAATGACAAATGAATAAAAGAATCCTTTCCGCGCTTCTCGCCGCTATGATGCTGCTCGGCACGCTTTCCGTGCTGAGCGGCTGCGGGCAGAGAAACGCAAGACCCGACGCGTTGGTTGTCATGACCGACGCGCTTGACGGCGTGTTCAACCCCTTCTACTCCACCACCGCACCCGACGCGACCATCGTTGCCATGACGCAGATCGCGATGTTGACAACGGGCTATGAAAACGGTCAGGTCACGGTAGCTTGCGGTGAGGACGAGGCTGTCGTCGCCCTTGACTACGCTGTCGAGTACGACGACTTCTCGGATATTACCACCTACACCTTCGTCATCAAAAACGGCATCACCTTCTCGGACGGCGAGCCCTTGACCATTGAGGACGTGCTCTTTAACATGTACGTCTACCTCGATCCCGTCTACACCGGCTCCTCGACCATGTACTCCACCGATATCGTGGGCTTGCAGGACTACCGCACGCAGACCCGCGGCTCGGGCTCGGACGACACAAGCGAGATCATTGCCGAGCTGGCAAACACCCGCGCGCGCAACCGCGTAAACGAGCTCATCAACCTCTACAAGCAGGTGGGCAAGACCGACACTGCAGGCTCTTACAGCGCGGATTACGACAAAATGGTTGCCGCTATCAAGCAGGCGGGTCTTTCCAAGGGCTACAAGGACGCCATTTCAAGCGATCCCTCCAAGGTCACGACCGACAACCTCCTTGCCGACTACGAGCTGACGCTTTCCGAATTCAAAAAGGAGCTGGACAGCGACTACACCTCGGCGGCAGAGGCGTACACCGAGACCCCCTACAAGGAAACGGGCGAATTTGACGAGATCACTTCCTTTATGTTTGCCGAGGGCTTTGTCACCATTGAGTACGAAAAAGACCCCGTCACCAATAAGGATATCAAGACCAAGATCAAAAAGGTCACCCGTAACTACTCCCCCGACGTGGTCAACTCCCGCGAGGCAGCCATCAATTACGTTTACAACCAGAAGATCGACCAGGAGCTGCACATCATTCTGCAGTACTGGGCAACCGCAACCACGCTGCTGACCGAATACGCTGCGCAGGCAACCACGGTCATTCTGCGCGAGAATATGTCCGAGGACGGCTCGCTGCTCGTGCCCAACATTTCGGGCATCGTATCCCTCGGCCACACCACCGACGTTTACGAGGTGGAGGCGCTGGGCGGCTTCTACACCGTGGCACACGAGCACAACCCCGACGGCACACCCGTCCACAAGGACGAATACGACGTGCTGCAGATCAAGATCAACGGCGTTGACCCCAAGGCGATCTGGAACTTTGCCTTCTCGGTGGCTCCCCAGCACTACTACGGGCAGGGCTACACCGTGGATATCCCGAATAACAAATTCGGCGTGGACTACGGCTCCTTTGACTTTATGGCAAACACCATTCGCGCAAGCGAGGTGACCAAGGTGCCCGTTGGCGCAGGTCCTTACAAGGCAACCAACCGTGCGGGCGAGGACAACCCCAAGGGCGCGGACTTTTACCAGAACAACATCGTTTACTTCAAAGCAAACGAAAACTTTATGATGGGCAAGCCCAAGATCGAAAAGCTGCGTTACCAGGTGGTCAGCGCGACAAACGCGCTGGACGCGCTGGAAAAGGGCGAGGTGCATTTCGTCACGCCGCAGTACACGCAGGACAACATTGAGCGCATCAACAACCTTGGCGAGCGCGGCATTGAAAGCACCTACACCGATCAGCTGGGCTACGGCTACATCGGCATCAACGCAGGCAAGGTGGCAGACATCAATCTGCGCAAAGCCATTATGTGCGCCATGGATACCGGCCTTGCCTTGGAATACTACAGCACCGGTACGGCAAGCACCATTTACTGGCCCATGTCCACGGTCAGCTGGGCGTATCCCACGGAAAACGGCAACCCCAGCCTGGATAACGGCCACGAGTACCCTTCCATTAACTTCAACCGCGAGAACGCCAAGCAGACTATCCTTGACTACATGGCAGCCGCAGGCGTTTCCGAGGGGGACAGCCAGCTTTCCATTACCTTTACCATTGCGGGCGCAGATCTGACCGATCACCCTGCCTACAAGGTCTTTGAGAGTGCGCAGGCACTGCTCAACGAGTGCGGCTGGGATATTGAGATCGTGCCCGACACGCAGGCGCTGACCAAGCTCTCCACCGGCTCGCTGACCGTTTGGGCAGCAGCATGGGGCACTACGGTTGACCCCGATATGTATCAGGTCTACCACAAGAACTCCACCGCGACCAGCACGCTGGCGTGGGGATACCGTGAGATCTTGGGTTCTCCTGCCGCATACCCCGAGGAAAACGCGATCCTTGACATGCTCAGCGAGGTCATCGACATGGCGCGTGAGACCACCGATCAGGAGGAGCGCGCAGAGCTTTACAAGGAAGCAATGGGCTACGTGCTTGATCTGGCAATCGAATTGCCCCTTTACCAGAGAAAGACCCTGTACGCCTACAACGCACGCGTGATCGATTCCTCCACGCTCCCCGCAGAGCTCAACCCCTACACCTCTCCCTTGGAAAAGATCTGGGAGATCGAATTTGCACAGTAAGAAAGGCGGTATTAGAATATGTTAAAATATATCATCAAACGCCTTGCGCTGTCTGTGCTTATCCTGTTTTGCGTTTCGCTGATCATCTTCACGCTCATCCAGCTCATGCCCATGGACTACGTCACCCAGCAGATCGCCGCCATTGAGACCAAAGGCGAGGCGGTCAGCGAGGAGACGGTGCAGGCACTGATGAGCGAATACGGCTACGGTACCGACGGCACGTTCGGCGGTATCGTACGCGGTTACTTTACCTGGCTGCGTGCCACGCTGCGCCTGGACTTCGGTAATTCCTTTAAGTTCCAGCAGCCCGTTGCCGACGTCATTGCCAAGAATATGTGGGTCTCCTTTGCCGTTGCCGCCATTGCGACCGTGTTTGAATTCATGATCGCCATCCCCTTGGGCATTACGGCTGCAACCCACCAATACTCCTTCCGCGACTATTTCGTCACGGTACTGGTCATGATCGGCATTTCCCTGCCCTCCTTCTTCTTTGGGCAGATACTCAAAAACATGCTCGCTATGCAGCTTGGCTGGTTCCCGTCCTCGGGTCTGGGCTCGGCTTCCATGGACTACTCGGGTATTGGGTTGGTCCTTGACTACCTTTCCTACTTGGTCATCCCCGTGCTGACCGTGGTGGTGCTGAGCATCGGCGGCAGAATGCGTATGACCAGAACCAACATGCTGGAGGTGCTGGGCTCGGACTACATCCGCACCGCGCGTGCCAAGGGCTTGCATGAGTCCAAGGTCATTTACAAGCACGCCTTCCGCAACACCCTGATCCCGCTGGTCACCTCCTTGGCAGGTCTTCTGCCCTCGCTGTTCTCCGGCGCGATCATCACCGAGCAGGTATTCGGCTTGCCCGGTATCGGTAACATGGCTTATCAAGCAACGCTGGTTGCCGACATTCCCTTTATCATGGGCTACAACCTATTCCTTGCCGTGCTGAGTATCGTGGGCGTTTTGCTTGCGGACATCATGTACGCGGTGGTTGACCCCAGAGTCAAGCTCGGTTAAGGAGGTTTACGATGGATACGGAAAAGAAAATCAATCAAACTCCCAAGACCGAAGAGCCGCTTGACAAAAACGTGCGACTCATGTCGCCCGGACGCATGGTCATGCGTCGCTTCTTCCGCTCCAAGCTCAGCGTGCTGGGTCTTGTGCTGATCGTATTCCTGTTTGCATTCTGCTGGATCGGCCCGCTCTTTTACACCCAATGGGGACAGACCGAGGTGGACTACTCCGGTAAGACCGAATACGTGCAGACCTTGATCACCTACGTGGACGAAAACGGCGTGGAGCACTCCTACTACCAGCTCGAGGAAACGCACGAAACCACCAACTCGCTTGCCAAGCCCTCTTGGTCGCATCCGCTCGGTACGGACAAGACCGGCAAGGACGTGCTGGCAAGATTGATGTACGGCGGCAGAATTTCTCTGACCATCAGCTTTTTGACGGTGTTCGTCATTGCCGCGATCGGTGTCGTCTTTGGCGGCATTGCAGGCTATTTTGGCGGCGTTGTGGACAATATCATCATGCGCGTGTGCGACATTCTCATGTGTCTGCCGGGTATTCCGATCATGCTGGTCGTGGGTACGGTGCTGGACGCATGGAGCAAAACGCCGGATTTCCCGCTTGCCATTGAGCCGCAGCACCGCATCTACTACCTCATGGCGTTCCTTGCGCTGATCTCCTGGTCGGGCACGGCACGCTTGGTGCGCGGTCAGATCCTTTCCCTGCGTGAGCAGGAATACATGGTAGCAGCCGAGGCAATGGGCTACTCCACCGCCCGCAAGATCTTCAAGCACCTCATCCCCGGCGTTATGCCGCAGCTGATCGTTTCCATGACGCTCAGCCTTGGCTCTATGATCCTGTACGAGGCGTCGCTGACCTACTTGGGTCTTGGCGCACCCGAGCAGTTTGCCGCGTGGGGTACTATGATCAACGCCGCAAACGACACCACCATTCTGCAAAACTATTTCAACATCTGGGGCCCTCCCGGTCTTTGCATCATCATGGCGGTGCTGGGCTTTAACTTTGTGGGCGACGGTCTGCGCGACGCGCTTGACCCCAAAATGAGAAGATAAGAGAGGTACGAACATGAAACAAAATAAAAAATCCTCCTATCTCTCGGGCAAGGAGATCCGCGCCATTGCCAAGCAGAACAAAAAGGTGATGATGGCGCTGGAAGCCAAAAAGCACCGCAGAGCAAAGGAAGAGGAATTCCTTTGCCAGATGAAGGACGAGAACAACATTCTTGAGATCGACGATCTGCACACCTACTTCTTTACCGATCAGGGTATCGTCAAGGCGGTCAACGGCGTTTCCTTCAACATTCCCAAGAACAAGACCGTTGGCATTGTGGGCGAATCGGGCTGCGGCAAGAGCGTGACCAGTATGTCGGTCATGCGCCTTTTGCAGGGCCCGACGGGTCAGATCTACTCCGGCGCGATCCGCTTTGCTGCCGAGGATAAGACCTACGATATTGCACAGATGCCCATGTCCGAGATCCACCGCATCCGCGGCAAGGAGATCGCCATGATCTTCCAGGAGCCCATGACCTCGCTCAACCCCATCTTCACCATCGGCGACCAGCTCGACGAGGTGACCTACATTCACAACCCCGAGGCAACTGCCGAGCAGGCGCAGGCGCGCTCCTTGGAAATGCTCAAGCTGGTTGGTATTGCCGCACCCGAGCGCGTATACAACTCCTACCCCCACGAGCTTTCGGGCGGTATGCGACAGAGAGTTATGATCTCCATGGCGCTGGTGTGCAATCCCCGCCTGATCATTGCGGACGAGCCCACCACCGCGCTGGACGTGACCATTCAGGCGCAGATATTGGATCTGCTCCGTGACCTCAAGGACAAGATCAACGGCTCGATTATGCTGATCACGCATGACCTTGGCGTGATTGCAGAGATGGCAGACTTTGTTGTAGTCATGTACGCGGGCAAGGTCATCGAGATGGGTACGGTGCAGGAGATCTTCAAAACCCCCATGCACCCCTACACCATCGGTCTGCAAAAGTCCAAGCCCACCATGCAAAGCGACAGCGACGTGCTGTTCAATATCCCGGGCAACGTGCCCAACCCCGTCAACATGCCCACGCATTGCTACTTCAAGGAGCGTTGCGACAGGTGCTGTGACAAGTGCGGCGGCGACTACCCCGACATGATCAGGGTCAGCCCCACGCACTACGTATCCTGCCATCTTTACACAAAGGAGGAACCGAACAATGGCTGATATCACCTTTGCATCCGCCCTTGCGCGCTGGGAAAATACGCCCGAGCCCGAGACCTCCTATGACGATGCTGCCGAGGCTGCAAAGCAGGCAGAAAAAAAGGCGGCAGCGATTGCTGCCGACGCAGATAAAAAACCCGATCCCAATGCCCTTTTGGAGATCAGACACCTGCGCAAGGCGTTCCCCATCAAGAAATCGCTGACCGGCAAGGTGCAGCAGGAGCTGATTGCCGTGGACGACGTTTCCTTTACGCTTTGCCCCGGCGAGACGCTGGGTATCGTGGGTGAATCCGGCTGCGGCAAGACCACCATGGGCAGAACCGTGCTCAAACTGCACCCCTCCAGCGGCGGTCAGATCCTCTTTGACGGCAAGGATATTACAAATTACTCCTCGATGCAAATGCGCAAGCTGCGCACCGAGATGCAGATCATTTTCCAAGATCCCTACTCCTCCCTGCCCCCCAGAAGCACGGTAGGTGACATTCTCTCCGAGCCGGTGCGCGTGCACAAGATCGTGCCCGAAAAGGAGATCAAGAGTTACGTGCTGGATCTGATGGAAAAGTGCGGTCTGCGCGACTATTACTACGAGCGTTACCCCCACGAATTCTCGGGCGGTCAGCGTCAGCGTATCTGCATTGCGCGTGCGCTTTCGGTCAAGCCCAAGCTGGTCATTTGCGACGAGCCCGTCTCCGCGCTGGACGTATCCATCCAGGCGCAGATCATCAACCTCTTAAAAGAGCTGCAAAAGACCATGAACCTGACCTACCTCTTTATCTCGCACGACCTCTCGGTGGTCAAGTTCATCTCGGACAAGATCGGCGTCATGTACCTTGGCTCTATGATGGAGTTTGGCGCGAAGAAGGACATTTTTGACAATCCCCTGCACCCTTATACGCAGGCACTCTTCTCCGCCATTCCCAATCCCGATCCCGATGCCAAGATGCACCGCATGGTGCTCAAGGGTGACATCCCCTCGCCTGCAAATCCCCCCAAGGGCTGCCGCTTCCACACGCGCTGCCCCTACGCCAAGGAGATCTGCAAGCACGTCTCTCCCGCGTACCGCGAGGTAGAGCCCGGTCACTTTACCGCCTGCCACATGTACGCAGAGGACTAAGATATGGCGGACAAGCAGAAAAAGCCCAAGAAGGAAAAGATCCGATACGTCGACGACGGCTCGACCGTGGTGGATATGCAACCGCTTGAGGATGCAAACCGCCGCCCCGGTCAGAAGCCGCGCGAAAGGGGCGCGAAGGGTACTTTGCGCGAGCAGATGCGCACCTACGTTGCCGCGGTTCGCCTCATGTTCGTGCCCATGATGGTCACGCTGGGGCTGATCTTTCTCTCTTTTCTGATCACGTGGATCATTTTCACGGTTGCAAGATAACAAAAACGCAGGGCGGGGGGCTATCCCTCGCCCTTTCGCATGGTAAAAAAATCGACAGAACGTAGGGCGGGGGTTTATCTCCCGCCTGCCGTATGATAAAAAAAGCGGCGGGACATAAAGCCCCGCCCTACCAAAAAGGGAAGACACGCTGATAGGCTGTTGTCCTTATCGGAGAATAAAATAAGGGTATGGGCAAAGACCTGTGCATTTGTAAAACAAATGCGAAACTGGCGATAAAACAGAAGAGAGAGTAATACGGTTACAAAATTCCGTAAAACTCTCTCTTTTCTGCTTTTTATAAGTGATATTCTTTGCTGGCGCAAAGAGTGATATTTTTGCTGCGCAAAAGTGATATTGAAGCCTACGGCTTCAGTGGTATTCTATTCGCCTCTTAACTTGCGAAGCAAATATCACTCGTCGCAAGACGAATATCACTGCGAAGCAATAGAACTCGCCGCAGGCGAATAGAGTTGGCGTGATACTCCGTTAAGAGTATCACGCCATAGCGTGTCTTCCCTTTTTATTTTTACTCGTTCTCTTTCTTGTTCAAGGCAACCGCTGCAGCAACTGCGCCGAGCAAAGCGGCAACGGGAGCTGTCACGGATTTACATCCGCTCTTTCCCGGTGCTTCGGGATTGCTCTGTTCCCCTGCGGTCACATCCGATTCGGGCATGACGCAAGGCTCGTCGGGCGCACCGTTGAGCACACGGAAGCTATAGGGCGGCAGCGTGATGCTGTACGTGCCGTCCGTCGGGCTGACCTTACCGTCTGCCGCGATCTGCGAGCCGTCGGTCGGCAGGGTGCTCTCGCTAAACAGGTACGCATCCATCTCGCAATCAAACAGATCGGTCGAGATCTTGACCACCTGCTCGGCAGCCGAACGGTTGACCGCGATCAGCGACCACGCGCCCTCGGGCGACTTGACGCACACCGCATCGATCAGATTGCCGTCCTCACCCGTTACGGGATAGATTTCCGAGCCCTTGGGGATAGTATTGCAAAGCAAGCCCCATGCATAATAGGTGGGTCTATAGCTCCATGCACCGTCGGTCTTATAGCCGATCAAGCCCATGCTCATCAAGCCGTAATTGTCGCCGCCGGTCTCGTTATAGTAGTAATATACGTCATGTAAGGGCCAGTAGGAAAGTCCCGCTGCACCCGCGCCAAGCGAGTTCACCGCCATGGACGCTACGAAAAGTCCGCGCCCGTAGGTTTCAGTCGATGCTGCGGCGTACGCGCCCTGCGCGCTGCCGTCACCGAATTCGCCAAAGAAGAAGGGCTTTTCGGTGGAATAATCGGTTCTGCCGTGCACGAATTCATCGATCATGTCGTCGAGATACGACATATCGTAGCTCCAGGCATAGGTGTGCGAATCAAAGGCATCGCACGTGTCCTTCAAGGCATCGTACGCGCGGCAATACCAACCAAGGCTTTGCGCGTCATCCGCGCCTATCAGCTTGACGGTATCGCGCAGCCCCGCCTCGGTCAGGTAGGCATCCACGGTCTTGTAATACTGCACGTAGCGGTCGAAATCCACCACGCCGCCCGACACCTTAAAGGAATAGCTGGGCTCGTTTTGCAGTATCACGCCCTTGACGCAATCATACCCCTTTTGCTCCTTGACATAGCGCAGCACGGTTACGATATTCTCTGCCATTTCATCTAAATCATTGGGCGCGCTGATCCAGTCACCGCAATCGGGATATGACAGCCAATCGCCCGTGGCAGCACCCCACCAAGTCAGCGTGACGTCAATGCCAAGCTCATGGCAAACGCGCAGATACTCCAGCGTGCACTTGCCCTCCTCGCTATCCCAGCGGAAATTGGCAAAATCCGCGCTGTGGGGGTCGCTATCATCATTGAGAGGCTCAAACCACTCGGGCATGATCATCATACGCACGGTCTGCAAGCCCATTTCCTGCATGCGTCCCTTGATCAGCTCGAGATCCTCGTCGGTAATACCGCGCTCGCGGTTGACGGGCAGCAGCAGCTTGGGATCCCACTCGCAGCCAAGTCCGAGGGTCTTGAATGCATTGGGCATGTCGGAAACAGTCAGCTCATACGTGCCGGGCTGTGCCTGGGCACCGATATTGACCATTTCATGCACCGTGACGTTATCCACCCACACCTTGCCCGTGGAGAACCACAGACGGGGTCCTGCGTTGACCGTCACGGCATTCTCATTGGTAATGGTAAAAACAAAGCTGAGTGTGATCCAACCTTCGCTGGTGCCGTAATGCGAGGAGGATACCATCTCACCTATATTGTTGGCAGCGGAGTCGTACATGGTCATGCCCAGTACCACGCCCGCACCGTCGGGAGAGACGTTTTCATATTTCACGTCCGCCTGCATGATATACGTTTTGCCATACTTCATGCTTGCGTACTGAAACACGCTGTTTGCCGCAGGTGCCTGATTGGTCATGAGTGCAGCACCCGAGCCGTCCACGCCTTCGTCCTTGACGTACTCGACCGTACAGTTGGCGGGATCGTTGCTCCAGGTCTGCCAGTTATTCATCTTTTTCTCGAAATTACCGTTCTTAAACATGTTTTTCTCGGCAGCGGCTGCGCTGACACTCATGCAAGCGCAAAGCAGCGCACACGCTGCAACCATGCAAACAAAACGCTTCAGCATGCCATACCTCCCAAAGTCACAAATTCAAAATGATCGGGGTTTATATCTGCTCTACCTTGATCAAGCTGGTCTTGCCCGACACGCCGGTGGTATCGCCGCCCGTGATGACGATGCTATCTCCCTTCGCCATAGGCAGCAGCTTGGGTGCCATTTTGGTTGCCGTATAGAACAGCACGTCGGTCGAGGGGTACTTCTCGCACAGCGCGGGGGTCACGCCCCAGGAAAGTGCGAGCTTGCGGTAGGTGCTCTCGTCGGTGGTCAGACCAATGATATCCACGGGGCAGCGGAAGCGCGAAACCATGCGCGCGGTCATGCCCGACAAGGAGCACGCCACGATTGCCTTTGCGCCGATATCGATGGCAACCGCGCAGGTTGCGTGCGAGATCGCGTCCACCGTGTTCTTGATCTTGAACTCGGTGCCGTAGAAAATATCGGTATAATCAATGTTGTTCTCTGTCGTTTCCGCGATCTTGGACATGACCTGCACCGTCTGCACGGGGTACTTGCCCATGGCGGTCTCGCCCGACAGCATGATGGCACTGGTGCCGTCGTACACAGCGTTTGCCACGTCGGAAATCTCGGCTCTGGTGGGTCTGGGATTGTAGATCATGCTCTCCAGCATCTCGGTTGCGGTGATGACGCGCTTGCCAAGCATTCTGCACTTGGTGATCAGCGTTTTTTGCATTGCGGGCAGCTGCTCAAAGGGCACTTCCACGCCCATATCACCGCGCGCGACCATAATACCGTCGCACACCTCGCAGATCTCCTCGATATGATCGTAGCCCGACTGGTTTTCGATCTTGGCGATCAGGTCAACGCCCTCGCCGCCGATCTCGGCAAGATAGTTACGCACGTCGATCAGATCCTGCTTGCAGGAAACGAAGGAGCACGCGATAAAGTCCACGCCGTTCTGCACACCGAAGGCAATGTCTGCCTTATCCTGATCGGACAGATACTTCTGCTTCATGACCTTGCCGGGGAAGGACATACTCTTGCGGTTGGACAGCTCACCGCCGCAGACCACGCGGCAATGGATATGCTTGCCCTCGATCTCCTCTACGCGGAAAATGAGCAAGCCGTTATTGAGCAGGACGGTGTCCCCGGGCACCAGCTCGTGCGCAAGCTCTGCGTAGCTGACCGACACGATGTGCTCGTTGCCCTCCACCTCTTCGGCAGTAAAGGTGAACTTCTGCCCCTCTTCCAGCATGACCTTGCCCGACTCAAAGGTCTTGATGCGGTATTCGGGGCCCTTGGTGTCCAGCATAATGGCAATGGGCATATCCAGCTCTTCTCTTACCTTTTTGATGCTGTCAATTCTCTTTTGGTGATCCTCATGGGTGTTGTGCGAAAAGTTGAGACGCGCAACGTTCATGCCCGCCTTGCAAAGTCCCTTTAAGGTATCCTCATCCTGCGTTGCAGGTCCGATGGTACAAATAATTTTGGTTTTACGCATAAAAATGCCTCCAAATATAAATTTCTATCATTATTATATCACACCAAAGGCGTGCTTGCAAGTGAATTTGATATGTTTTTGCGGGATTTTTGTAAGGAGAGAAAAAACGCAAAACCGCGAGGATGTGCACTATAAAGGCGTCCCCCGGGGGGGATTTCATTAAGTTATGAAATGCTGTTTTCCCCGCATTATCGTCATAAGCCCATTCTATTCGCGTTCTCCCCCCTCAAGTCATATTCAGGATAGACTTTCAATCCCCCCTCCCGGAGGGGGGCAATGAGAGTAGCATCTTGCTTTTTTAAACCCAAACTTGACCGATAACGGCAACTAAAATCAGCAAAGCCATATTGTATAAACGGTTAACTAAAAACGCGGGAGAGACGACTAATATTGCCCCCCTCCGGGAGGGGGGATGATACGCGCTGCCCTGTGCCAAGCGCAGGGGGGAGAGCGCGAATACAAACGGTTTTTGCGCGTAATATTACATGATTTTCCGTTATGCTTAACTTAATGACATTGCCACCGAGAGGACGCCTTTTAGGCGCTTGTCCTTTTGTCGCATTCTGTCGCTTCCCCGTATATACTGCAATATATCCGTCCGTGACTAAAATGCGGCGGTCTTGGAAATAATACTATCAAGACACCAACATATAAAGGGAGGCATACCATGATAACCGTCAAACGCGGTGATATTTATTACGCAGATCTTTCGCCCGTTGTGGGCTCGGAGCAAGGGGGACTTCGCCCCGTGCTGATCATACAAAACGACGTGGGCAACCGCTACAGCCCCACCGTCATTGCCGCCGCCATTACCTCGCGCATGAGCAAGACGCGCCTGCCCACGCACATTGATATTTACGCGGACAAGGCAGGGCTTGCCAAGGACTCGGTCATACTCCTTGAGCAGATCAGAACCTTGGATAAACGCCGCCTAAAGGAGAAAATGGGACACCTGGACGACGACGCCATGCTGCGCGTGGACAACGCCATTGCCATCAGCTTTGGGCTTGGGTCACAGCAGAACGGTGCGGCGGTGGCTTCAAGCGAGGGACATGGCGAAGTTTTGGGTTAAATTTTTGTGAAAATGTGCGTTTTCTATTGATTTTATCTGCAAGTTGTGATAAAATTACCGTAGAAAAACTTTCGGAGGATTTACCCACTATGGCACTTGTAACAACTACAGAAATGTTCAAGAAGGCTTACCGCGGCGGTTACGCGATCGGTGCTTTCAACATCAACAACATGGAGATCATTCAGGCGATTACCGAGGCAGCAGCAGAGGAAAAGTCCCCTGTCATCCTGCAGGTATCCGCAGGCGCACGCAAGTACGCAAAGCACGAATACCTCATGGGTCTGGCACAGGCTGCGATCCGTGACACCGGCGTAGATATCGCGCTCCACCTCGACCACGGTGCAGATTTTGAGATCTGCAAGGCTTGCATTGACGGCGGCTTTACCTCGGTTATGATCGACGGCTCTCACCACTCCTTTGAGGACAACATTGCGCTGACCCGCAAGGTCGTTGAATACGCACACGCACACGGCGTTGTGGTAGAAGGCGAGCTTGGCAAGCTGGCAGGCATTGAGGACGACGTTAAGGTCAAGGCCGAGGACGCTATGTTCACCAACCCCGACGAGGTTGAGGAATTCGTCACCCGCACCGGCGTTGACTCTCTGGCTATCGCCATCGGCACCAGCCACGGTGCTTATAAGTTCAAGCCCGGCACCAAGCCCCAGCTCCGCTTTGACGTGCTGGAGGAGATTGAAAAGAGACTGCCCGAGTTCCCCATCGTACTGCACGGTGCTTCTTCCGTACCCCAGGAGTACGTTCGTGAGATCAACGCGCTGGGCGGCAAGATGCCCGATGCGATCGGCATTCCCGAGGAGATGCTGCGCCAGGCTGCTTCCATGGCAGTTTGCAAGATCAACATCGACTCCGACATCCGCCTTGCCATGACCGCAGGCATTCGCCGCGTGTTCACCGAGCAGCCCGAGGTCTTTGACCCCCGCGGCTACCTCACCGTCGCAAGAGCAGAGGTCAAGAAGATGGTTCAGCACAAGATCAAGAACGTGCTGGGCTCCTCTAACACCCTGTAATCATCATCGGAGCTGTCATTCTCAAAAGTGACAGCTCCTTTTTTAGGAGCTTTTATGAAACATACCGAACATTTTTTGACCAAGTGGCACGATTGCGATCCCGACTTGATCATTCGCCCCTCGCAGGTGCTGATGTACATGCAGGAATGCGCCAACAGACAGTGCCGCGCCATGGATCTGGACCTCGACGCCATTCACGAGCGCGACAACATCGGCTTTATCATGAGCCGCATTCAGGTCAGCATTGACGCGCCCCTGCCCCCCTATATCCGCATTTGGGTCAATACCTGGTGCCCCCCCTCCCGCGGCTATGCCTTTAACCGCTGCTTTGAGATCGAATACGAGGGCAAGGTGTACGCCCGCGCCACCTCCGAATGGGCACTGGTCAATCTTGCAAACCGCACCTTTATCAAGGCAGAGGATTTTCCCGCAGCGGCAGATTTCCCCGAGGACGCAGCCATTGAAAAGAGCGAGCTGCCCCGCCGCGTGCGCATTACCTCCTCCGCACAGCTTGAAGAGGTTGGCACGCGCGAGGTGAGATACTCCGACCTTGACTACAACATGCACATGAACAACACCAAATACCCCGACATGCTGTGCGATTACGTACCCGATATGCTTGGCAAGTTTGTCAGCGGCTTCTCTCTTTCCTATTTGCACGAGGCGGCGTACGGCGACGTGCTGACCATTTTCCGTGCCGAGAGCGAGAACGGTTACCTCTTCCGCGTGGTCAATCAGGACGGCAAGACCTGCATGGAGGCGGAGTTGTATCTCAAGAACATGGAATAACGTAGGGAAAGATGGAAGCGCAGAAAGCTTCGGATCATAAAAATCAAACCCCTTTGGCATTAGCGAAAGCCTCATAACGAAGTTTTAGAAAAAAGCACTTATGATAACGAAACATCGTTTGTCATAAGTGCTTTTGCGTTGTTTTGGGAGAGGTTATTCCCGATCGTAATGAATTGACGCCTTGCGTCATGAATTGAAGCCTTTCGGCTTCATGATTTGAAAACTGCGTTTTCATGAATTGAATTGCCCGGTTTTTCATGCCGCAGGCAATTCATGCGCTGCAGGCGCAAATCATGGCGCAAGCCAATTCATGCCCATAAGGGCAATTCATGATGGGCACGCATCGACAACGTCGGAAAATCCTTCGTTATCGCGCGTGCCCATTGACACCAAAGGGGTTGCTTTATTTGATCAATGGATAAGATGCTTTGTCATCGGTCAAGCCGAGAAGATAATCGGTCGACACGCTGTAAAATTTTGCCAATGCGATCAGACACTCGATCGGCAGCTGCCGCTGCCCGTTCTCATATTGCGAATAGGTATTTTGTTTGATATGCAAATACGCCGCAATTTCCTTTTGCGTGATATCCCGATCCTCTCTCAAATCCCTGATTCTCATACTGCACTCCTCAAGATTTTATATATTCATTATATAAAATCTCGGATTGAGATATTGACATTTATCTCATATCGTGATATTATTTGTATGCGCAAGAAACTTTTACTGCGTGATTAACACCAAATCATTATATTTCAGGAGAATTCCGCATGGCTCAATGGCTGGATTTCGGTTTTTATATTTGGAATAAAGCTTTAGAAAAAGATTTGGGGACGGGAGAAGATACCGTTCTTATTGATTTAATCATTGACGGGCATACCGTTTTGCAAACCAATGAGAGCGCGCGCATCCAAGTCCCCCAAGGCGAACACCAATGCAGAGTGGAAATACTCTATAAAACGTCTTCCGGTGTTCACAAATACAAATCCCGCACCTACACGTTTGACGCGACCGACGAGGACGCGATTTTTACCCTCAATCTCTACTATCTATCACGTAAAAGCAACAGCGGCTTTGATTTTGCCCCCGGTATACCGCCCCTGCGCGACGAAAAATACAGAAATCCCGGTGGCTGCTACGTTGCAACGTGCATCTACGGATCATACGACTGCCCGGAGGTGTGGACGCTGCGCAGATTCCGCGACAATACCTTGGCAAAAACATGGTATGGCAGGCTGTTTATTCATACCTATTATAAACTTTCACCGACAGCAGTCAGGCTGTTCGGCAATACCGCACTGTTCAAAAAATGTTTCACGCCCATATTGAACAAGATGGTTCAAGCATTACACGCACAAGGCGTTGAAAGCTCGCCTTATCAAGACAAAACGTGGTAAATCCGTTTTGGCATTGCATGCATGAGACGCAAAAACACAACCCCTTTGGTACCGGAATACCAAAGGGGTTTTCTGATGGGGCTGCGAAAATAGCGGAATCATAAGCAAAATGAAAGCAGAAGTCATCAAGGCTTCTGCTTTCAGCTTTTTGTGATGCGAACACTCGCCCGTGTCATCCTGAGCGGAGCAACTATTTCACAGCAAGCTGTGAAATGTTGCGAAGTCGAACCCGACCATTGGAGGGCGCGCGAAGCGCGGGATCTACGGGCGAATCATGTGCCCCTCGTAGATCCTCAAAACGCGTACCGCGTTTTGACTTTCAAAAATCAGCAATTTGTTGCAGATTTTTGAAAGTTCGACGCGAAAACACCCACACGGG
>JAZOVZ010000080.1:0-46249 GCA_045658965.1 Eubacteriales bacterium | reverse complement strand
CCTACCGAAACCGCGAATTTTGGTGTAAGGGATATTACGTTGATACCGTGGGGAAGAACACGAAGGCAATAAAAGAGTACATTGCGGATCAACTGAAGAGGGATCAAGAAAGTGATCAGTTAGCGATGTTCGACCCACGGGGCCCATTTATGGGTAGTAAGTAACAGTTGCATGGCTGGCAGGCCAATTGAAGGCGCACTTGTGCGCAGCCAGTATTATTAGGGCTATGCCCGAAACTGAAATACCCCCCGTTTTACGGGGGGATATTTATTCTTTGTCTTCAGCACCGCAAATTTTGAGGGCTGACCGTGCTTCGGTCAGCCCTCTGTTGCGTTTATGCGGTTTTCATTTTTGCCTTCTCGGCTGCGATCTCTGCTTTCTTTTCGGCTATCATCTTGGCAAGGGCTTCCTCGCATTCCTCTCGTGTCTTGGCGTATACATTGAATTTCTTTCGACTGCCATCGGCGAGTCTTGGATAGAAGCTTCCTTCCCACAGGCTGTCATTGATCTGATATACGCATCCCGTGCCGGGCTTACGGTATTTGGGTTGCCACGGCTCGAAATTTTCGTCAACCGCGCTCGTTTCCTCTATTCTCGGCTCGTCCTTCGCTTCGGGCATCGGTGCGTCTGTACCGCCTATTTTGCGGTCTATTTTGACCGATGCTTGTGTGCGCATGGTGTCGGTCACGTGGGAATAAATGTTGAGGGTGGTCTCCGCGCTGATGTGCCCTATCATATCGGACAGCACCTTCACGTTCATTCCGTTTTCGAGTGCCATCGTTGCGAAGGTGTGGCGCAGGTCGTGGAAGCGTATCTTCTTACATCCAGACCGTTCAAGGAGCAGTTGGAATCTCTTGTAGAGTGCAGAAGGATTTCTCGGCTCACCGATATTGACGGGTGACGGGAATATCCACTCGCAGGTCTTTTCCTTCTTCATTTCGGTGAGGATCTCGGTCATATACTGCGGAAGCACCACCGTTCGTATCGAGGTCTTGGTTTTGGGCGGCTGAACCACTGTTTTGCCCTTGACTCTGTTCGCTTGCCTTGCGATACGCAGGCTGTTGTTTGCGGCATTAAAGTCGCTCCATTTGAGTCCTACGATCTCCCCTCGGCGCATGCCCGTGGACAGCTCGAGGAGGAACAGCTCGTAATATCCTTCCTCTTTGGCACGGGCGAAGAACCGCCCCAGCTCACTCTTGGTGAGTATCTGCATCTCCTTACCTTTCTTGGGTGGGAGCTTACACCCTGCCGAGGGATTCCTCGTGATCAAGCCATCCTCCACCGCTTTCTCAAGGGCTGAGCGGCACCTTGAATGGCAGGCGCGTACCGTTCTGTCGGATACGCCTTTTCCGCAGGTGTCGGAGTACCGCAACCTGCCGTTCTTCTTGAGGTTAGCGTAAAACTGTTGCAGATCGTTCTGTGCCAGCTTGCAAAGGGGGATGTGACCGATGTTCGGGATGATGTGGCGGTAGATCGCGTTCTCATATCCCGCCTGTGTGCTTTCTCGTAAGGCAGGCTTGCAGAAGCTTTGATACCAGTAATCGATCCATTCGCCGAAGGGCATTTCGGGCTTGACTCTCTGTGCTACCTTGCCAAGCTCCTCTTTGAGTGCTTTGAGCTTTTCCTCGCACTCGCCCTTTGTATGGGCGAGTACGCTTTTGGTCTTGGGATTGCCTTTCTCGTTATAGCCTATAACGATTCTTCCTTCCCAGCGTCCGTCCGAGCGAAGGCGTACCGTGCCTTCGCCCTGTTTTCTCTTATTGTTCGCCATTGTTTTCCTCCGTTATTAAGAATTGTTGCATCATATTATTGACGATTGCAGAAGCACCCCTCTGCATATCGCTCGTTACGTGGGTATAGGTATCAAGCGTGAAGCTCGCATCGGTGTGTCCGAGAATGCCTGCCAAGGTCTTGGGATCGACACCGCCGTCAGTTGCTTGGGTAGCAAAGGTGTGCCGTAGGTCGTGGAATCTCAGCAGAGGAAGCTCCAACCTTTTGAGGAGGGTTTTGAGCTTCTTGTATGCGGAGCTTGGGTGTAAGGGATCCGAGGGGTTGGTATAGTGCGGAAATACCCACTCGTTGATCGCATCCGATCGCTTCTTCCATAGGAGCGTTGCCACGCTTGGTGGCATGATGATGGTTCTCACGCCTGCGTCGGTTTTGGTCTCACCGATGCTGACACCGCCACCCTCCTTCGTGGATACGGAACGCTTGATGCACAGCGTTCCTTCGTTGAAATCAATGTCACTCCACTTGATACCGCATATCTCACCGCGCCTAAGTCCTGTCATGACCTCCACGTAGAAGAAGTCGTGCCAGTACGGTTCACCTTGAATGGCTTCCAGAAATCTGTTGAGCTGGCTATCGTCGAGAACCTGCTTTTCGGTGGTAGTCTTTTTCGGTATCGTGGTATTATCGGTGGGATTGCGCACGATATATCGCTCTCTGACCGCCACCTCCATGGCTTCGTGGAGCATCATGTGTATTTTCCGCACCATGCTGTCGGCAAGCTCGTAGGAGCCATCCCTGTTTGGCTTGACTCGACCTTCATTTTTGATTTTGATATAAAATTTCTGAAGCTCGGCGGTAGTGAGAGATGACAGCTGTTTCTCTCCTATAAACCGCTTCACTTGGTTCTCGGTAAGGCATCGGTAGCTGTCAAGCGTGCTTTCTCTGACGGTGAATATCATATATTCGTCGAGCCACTTGTCGAGCCACTCGCCCAGCGTCATGCGGCATTCCTCGGTGAGGTCAACGTCACGGTAGAGGTCGAGAAGCTGATGGAGCTGCTTTAAGGCGCTTCTCTGTGTTTTTGCGAATGCCGACTTATACATGGGCGAGCCGTCATTCTTGTGACCGATGATGATTCGGGCTTCCCACCGCCCATCCGAGCGTTTTCGTATTGTGCCATCACCTTGCGGTCTGGGTTTATTTGCCATATTTTTTATATTCCTTTCTGTAATTTTCTTTGTACTCCAAACATATCACACGTTCGAGATAATATCCAGCGTTATTTTGAATAGTTATTAAATTGTTATCAAAGCTCCTTTAATACATAATAATTCCTTGCCTCTTGGCTTGGTTCTCACGGCGTTGCTTCTTGTCGATACCGTGGTAATCGATCTGATGCTCGGAGCCGTACATATCCTCGCATCGCTCGTCGAGAATGTTGCTTGCGTAATAAAACAGATCACATATGCCGATGGCGATCCGTGCGTTGAGCCCCTGCTCGATAGAACGTATCGCCTCACGCGCAGGCTCGTAGCCCTTCTCGGCCGCAGAGGAAAGGAAGGCTTTACCTGCCTCGTGATCCTCGTACTCGTAGTAAAGCAACAGCCCAACTCTCGTCTGTGTCCACGCATCCGTCCGCGCCGAACGCTCGAACCACTCCCGCGCTTCCTCGCGCTTGCCCTCGTCATAAAGCATTTTGCCGTAGGTATATTCCGCTTGAAAGCTACCGTGAGAGGCGGCTCTTTCGAAATATATCTTGGCTTCTTCGGGCGACTTATCCATCAGATACTTGGCGTATTCATACTCGGCGTAGCCGAACTTTTTGTCCACAGCCATACGGAGATAGCGGAGCTTATCACTCGGCTTTTCGGTAAACTTACCGTCGCGATAGGCTTTGTAGACGAGGTAGGAGGCGACCTCAATGCCTCGGTCAGCCGCCATTCGAAGCCACCACTCAGCTTCGTCCATCTCGTCCGTCTTTTCAAGATAATATCTGCCGAGGCGGTAGAACAGCATGGGATCATTACGGAATTCCGCGTGGTAAGAGAGATAATCAAAATCATTTTTTCTCTCCTTTAGCTCGGCGTAATCGTAATCAATTTCTCGGTCGGGCTGTGCCGACGGAGATGAAATCTCCGCGGCACTTTTGACGACGGCGTTGCGAACCGATTTGAATTCCTCGTTGTCCTCGATGGGAATCTTGTCGGGAATCTCATCGGTATAGGTACGAACGATCTCGCATTTGTATCGATACCAAGCGTCATACAGCTCCGAGATCTGCTCGTCAGCTCCAAGCGTTTTTACGATATCTTTCACGAGAGCCTTGGTATTTTTATCGAGATATCCGTAGACTTTTTTGCCCTTATGCTTCGAAAGCTTTTCGGAAAGCAACTCCATTTTTGCAAGGATCTGGAGTGAGAAGGCGTGGTTGCCGCCGTTGATCTCTGCGCAAAGCTCGGCGATCTTTTGGCGACAACGCTCCTTGATATCCTCTCTTGCATCGGTCTGCTTTTTATAAATTTGGATATGCTCTTGCCGATAGATATCCGTTGCGAAGGTCTTCTTGATGTTGTGGATGCCCTCGCGAGAAAGATACGGCTCTTGGGGCCGTGAAGACCATACCATCATGTGGACGTGAGGGTTGGTTTCCTTGTTGTGATAGGCGGCAACCCAGCGAAGATTTGAGGGCGTGATGCCCATCTCCTTTGCAATAATATTTCGTCGGGAGCGCAAGAGATTGACCCATTGCTCGGCAGAATTGTAGCTGACTCTCTCCGCATCCTCGCGCTTGAGTGAGATAATAAATCCCCACACGTTGCCGGGATGATTGTCTATTTTCTCGCTGATCTTGGTGAGAGAAACGTCCACGCCCTCGTCCGAGAAGAGTCCGTGAGAGCCGTGGCGCTCACCGATATACCCAGCCATTCCGCTACGGAGAATTTCAACGCCCTCGCGCGTTCCGATATAGTGAGCGTAACCTCCACGAGATTGACCCGACTCGGTCTTGTGTCCGGGCTTATAGAACGGTGCTTTTACAATAATTTTTGCCATTTACACCTCGTGATCAGTAGCGGAAGGAGCCGTTGGTTTCCTTCAAATGACGGATAGCATCGGCACGAAGACGTTCCAGATCCTCGTCGGAATAATTCAAATATTCGGCAAGAAGCTCGGTGAGCATAGCGATCTGAGTTGCCATTTTGAACTCAACGTTTCGGATACGGCCTTCGCTGTCCTTGATCTTTGAGTCCATTACCGACTCCAGAGAAGGCAGCAGGAATCGTTCCATATGCTCCTTTTCCAGCCAAGCACAGTAGAAATCCACGGCTTCGCGGATGAATAAATTACGGGACTTTTTGCCGTATCTCTCTTTGAGACGGTCGCAACGTTCCCATTGAGAAGGGGTAAGGCTTACGCCTTTTGCGGATAAATTTTGATTATTATTACTCATGTGTTTTTTACCTCATGTTTTCATAAATTTTTAAAGGTGCCACAAGCAGACATCCAAAACTGCGTTGCTACACCTTGGTTTTTCGGGGGTATCAGACTGTTAGCCCCCGATTTTGGCACACGGCAGACATGAAGGCTGTTTTCTTGCGGATTGTTGTCAATCTGCAAAAAGCCTTGTTACACCGTGCTTTTTCCTCGCTCGGCGTTGCCGTGCGATGTGGTTCGCCATGGCGTATAGACATGGCTTTATCCTGCTAAAAAAATAGGGGGCTGGAAAGCCCCCATAGGTGGTCGGTACACGGTTCACTTATTGTTGCGCTCACCGTGGAGCTCGGTCGTATCTCGTCTGCTCGTCCAGCCATTCAAGGAGTCTGTCACGGGGGATGATGGTTCGTCCCTGAACGATCTTGAGCTTGGGGAAATTGTCCTCACGCACCAGCTCGTAGGCACTGGCACGGGAGATGCCGAGGAGACCTGCCACGTCCATGACCGTGAGGAACATGGGCAGCTCATCTCGGTTCTTATACATCGACTGCTTCATTCACTCTACCTCCTTTCTTCTCAAATTTTTTCATAGCATTATTGAAGTGCATCTTGGCTTCCGCCTCTCGGAGTTGTCGATCGAAGTATGCTTCCTCTATGGGTTGTATCGGTTGCAGAGTATAGAGGAGGCTGCCGTTATGGGCCCTGCCGTCACGGGTGCGAACCATGGTCGGCTCGGTGAGGATGAAGCCCTTGTGTTCGAGCCTGTCCACGTACTTCTTGACGGTGTTGTTGCTCATGCCGACGGCACTTCCGATGGTGCTGTAGCTCGGATGGCACTGATAGGTCTTTCTGTCCTCGCAGTACATAAGAAATGCGAGAACGGCGATCTCTCCCGAATCAAGCCCCAGCCGAAATGTGGCTTTGGGCATCGGAAAGAAATCGCCGGGGTTATCGCGTGAGTGTTGATTATAATGCAATAAACTACCTCCATATTTTTTGTGTTGAAGTTCTTTGAAGTCTCGAAACTTTCTTTCAAGAAAGTTTTGAGTGGGGTGTGGGGCAAGCCCCACAAAGAAAAAGAGTGCCGAGAGAATTTCTCGACACTCGTGAGTGTGGTTTTTCTGTTATTTGATCAGCATGTGTGCATGAGGAAAACCGTAGATGTTTTCCGTGCGGTATCCTTCGGGAACGATTTCGGGATCCACTCTGACGAGGTCATAAGGCTCGAAGCCCTCGACCGTTTTGATTTTGGAAAGAAGCCTGCGGTTGTCCTCGTAGAGCAGGCTTGCGAAGAGCAGATACCGCGCCGACTTGATATCATATTTCGATTTATCGGGATGATCGATCTCGTCAAGAAGCATGCAGAGGATATGGTCGTTGACCACGTTCTTGGAAACGATTTTGAGGCAGGTCTGATATACCTCATTCGCCTCATCGCAGAGGATGAGCTTCTCGTCATCGTCGGCATCCTTCATGGCAGTTTGCATCGCCGTGATCTTGGTGTGAGCCTCCTTGACCGCTTTGATAATATTCTGCTTCTTGTGGGTATCGTTTGCGCCTGCATCGCTTGCATCAAGCTCAAAGAGATCTGACAGAGAGAGCGTCTTTGTGTAAGCTGCTCTGCCGGGGAAGGCATCCACCGCGTCGTGAACGAAAGCCATGGGCGCTTCAAGGTGAGCGCTGTTCTCACCAACGTCGGGCGTTTCATCGCCCACGATATACTTGTAGAATGCAGGCAGATTGCCGCCGTGATCCCTCTTGTAGTTCTGACGGTAATGGCGTAGGCGTGAGAGCACCTTTGTGGAATCGGCAGAGTACAAACGCTTTGCCTTGTCGATCTCCATGCCCGACAGTACGGCGAGGATGCAGATGTCGTGATAGATATCCATCGGGTGATGCTCGCCCTGCTCGGTGAAGAATCCATCCCACAATAAACAGTTAAGGAATTGGGAGAGGTTAACGATCTCGCCGATCTTGTTCTTTGCAATGGTCTGGTCGAGCTTTGCAAGGCTTTTCGGTGTGTTGACGTAATCGGTCTTACCGACAGGCTCTGCCTTGCATACGGGAACTTTGAGAATATCGTATGCGTTGACCACACCGTTTACGATCCATTCGTCATTGGTGACGAGCATGGAGTCGGAGTCGTAATCGCAACCGTTGAGCCTCTGCTGGATATTGCTTTCAATCGCATTCACGCAAATGATGTTGGGCGTGAGATTGAAATACCGCAGAAGATCGTAGCTGTGCGTGTTCCGCGCGAGGTAGAGATTGCCCATGGTGATGTGAGGGCTTCGTGCGCAGAGCACCATCTCGCCGTGAGCGAAGCCCGTGGTGCAGACCTGCCCATCCTCAAGGGAGGAGGATTCGGTCGGCTCGTAGCTTTCGTCGGTGAGTGCCAAGAGGAACTCATAGGCGTTGCCGAACAGAACCTGATAGTTACCGCAGACGGCAACTCGTCCTTTTCTCAGCCTTCTCTTGAAATACTTCGTGGTATCGCTACGGAAGGATTTGTAGAACTCGGTCTGCTCAAACAGCGGCGTGCGGCAGGTCATATCCAGCACCGTATCCCGACGGTACTTGGCAAGGTCGGGCAATTCCTTTTCTGCAATGGTTGCGTGGTCGGTGGTCATGTTGATCTGATAACGCAGAACGGGCGACCTGTCCAGCATATCCTGCAGATAGTTGAAGGACGGTTCAAGGAGCTTGCCGATACCCTCACGGGTAAGCCCGAGGGTGTTGAGAAGCTGATAGTTGGTGTGCGCCATCAATCCATCCATCAAGGGAGCATCGTGATCAGCCTTGACCACACCGAAGGTGGATGTGTTCTTGCCCTCGTAAAGTGCGTCGAGGAAGCGCTTGCACTTTTCCTCAAAGGGCATATCCTTGGGCATGAACTTGAGATACTTCACGCTGCTCTCGGTGATGACCAGCTTGACGTCCTTGATATCTCTCGCCGTGGTATAGCCTGCGAGCTGGCTTATCTGCGTGATATCGTTATCGAAGAACCAATCCTGCAGGTTAGTGTTGAAGGCGCAGGTCTTGAAGAAACGGTTGCGCAGGAGCATCATTCCGTGGTCGTTATATCCGTTCTCATAGAACACGCTTGCATCCAGCAGAGCTTCGCCGTCCCAGATAACGTTTTCGATCTCGGTTTCTTCTTCCTCTGCCCTGAGATCGTGAGCGTGGTTTTCCTTGACGCATACCACATTCTCGGTAAAGCGGCTGACTCGGTCACGAATGATGAGGATCGACTTCTTCGGAAGCTTGATGATATTTTCGATGCTACTGAGTGTGAGCGCGATATACGCCTGCCAAGAGGCTTGGTCGGATGCCCTATCCGCAGAGAGGTCGCAGGAGCTCCACGCCATCATATCCGCATACAACGGCTCGGCAATAAAAAGACATCGACCGTCACGGCTCGCTCCCGCGCTTCGCTTGTAGCGAACGTAGTGGATGCCGTCGATATCAAAGCCGTGAGTATAGAGGTGTTCACGGATCTCCTGACAGGTCACGTCTGTGGGGATGGCCTTGTCGCTTCGCTTGTACGAGCGCGTTTCGGCATCGTATTTGAAATACTTGCCGAGTAAGGCATCCGGCAACGGTTCTTCCACAGGGGCATATCCTCTGTCCTCTCGGTAAGAGACGTCTATGGCAATGAGCGTGGGCTGATTGCCTACCATACAAAAGCAGACGTGGTCTTCCATATCCTCATCGGTAACCTCGTATCCGTTCAGAACATAGCGGTTGCCGTAGGACTCGTATACCTTGATCGCGCGGTTGAATGAAAGGTTCACAACGGCGCGGCAGAATCGCTTCTTGCCATCGAGATATGGATAGCCGATCTCGTCCTCGTGCCGAGCGTACACCTCTGCGAGCTTCAAGGTATCAAGACTCTCGTCGAGAATGCCTCGAAAAGCTTGGGGATCGGGCTTTCCGTCCTTGGTAGCGGTGAAGACATCACCTTTACAAAGCATACTGCCCTCAAGGGACATGATGCGCATGCTTTCATATTTTTTCGTCGCCATTATAACACCTCCTTCTGATCTGATGCTTTTATTTTACCATATTGTGCGACTTTTTTCAAGGAACTCTTTGTGAATTCCGGGCGGAGAAATCAAGTGGTCAAAATGGCCACTTGAAAATCGGCTTCTGCAGATTTCGGACAAAGGGGAGAAACACAAATATCAGTGGGTCAAAATGACCCATTGATTTTCGATGCCCTCGCCGAGGCTTTTTCTTTGATTACAGAGGCTCAATTTTTGCGGTTCGTTTTCAAGTCCTCAAAATGAGGACTTGCTTTGGTTTCAAAGCCTCAAAATGAGGCCTTGAAAGCGGACGGTCAGAAACATTGTGAGCTAACCGACAAAATGTCGGCAAGGCCAGCTCTGATATTTTCTCTCTACCATTTATCCGAAATCACGATTTTGCACGAAATAGCACAAAAGGCTTTATTTTTAAGGCTTTTCGGGTATTTTCGAGCCGTTTGCACGGAAGGCTGAAAAAGGAAACTGTAAATTTGAGCCTCAAAAATGCAATTCTGTGTTTGAGGTTTGGTTTGGTATATTTCATACTCACAAACCACGTTTGCGCCGATAGCCTTTTCTTTGACTACAGAGACGCGCTTTTTGATGGGTGAGAAAGCCCTCGCTCCGTGTGGAATGAGGGCTGATTCTTATAAAGGCGGCACCCGATAAGGTGTCGCCTTTCCTTGTGGTAGTCGTCGAATGATTGGCGGCTAATTTAGAGAGTTTCCGATACACCCAAAACCTCATTTATTCGCTACCGCACTCGTCGCAGATGGCAATTACCTCATGCACATGATGTACCTTCGCGTCTTGTTCTGCAGTTTCACGATACTCTTTGAATTCGTCCGTTAAGTTATTTTCCTCACAATACCAATGACACGCACGAATAACAGATTGATCGTCCATATCTGATACTTTCACCATTCTGTAACGGTACACCTTGTATCTGGAGAGAAAATTCCTTGATATTTGTGCGAGACTAATCTCTTTCATTTTCTGATCGCCTCCCAATCTTTCACTTTTTAGAGCAGACTGATTCCCAATATGCACGCTGCAATCCATAGCGGACACAGCAAAGCTACAATAATTGGCTGCATGGGAATTGTCAATTTATGAATGTAGGCATATTTCGGATTATTTTTCTGATAAATAACGTCTACCACGGAGTTCATGTTTGCTTTGGTTCCGGGAACGCCACCGGAAACGGTATAGTCTTTTCCATTCACCTTGTATCTGTAGGTATAGTCCAGATAACGTTTGTAAAAACGCCCTGCTTTACCACCGACATATTTATCCTTGTATTGGACAGAATCTATTAAATACCCTTTGCATTTGCACCAATTCTTTTTTCTGAAGCCAATAGAGACAAACAGTAGATACATATCAATAAAAAATATAATTATACCGATAAGTAAAGTAATAATTCCTAATAACTTCATGTATTATCCTTTCTTAGCTTGCCTCTTTTTCTTCTTACCGCTCCTATCCCCAAGATAGATTTCCATTAACACAAACCACGCGACAGTTCCAACAAGAATTACCGACGCAGCAACTATACAAATGACTCTATCTTCGGTTTGTTGTTTATTATGCAGTTCCATATCAAAATATTCTAATCAAATCGGTCAGTATAACATTTGCTGTTGCAATGTCTGCATTCAATCTGTCATCATCAGATGCAGGAAAGGGTGTATCCTCTTCATTTTCTAAAAATAGAATTTCCCGAACAACAAACCCCGATATGCTGGGGCGCAGTGCTTTTGATATTGCATCATCAACGTCTCGAATACGATTTTTCAAGAGGGTAATGTGTTCCTTGCTTCCCTCAATGGTAAAATCAAGTGCATATTTGTCCCATACATCACCTCTCATGCCGGCATAATAAGCAAGACCCATTTTTTCATATTCATAACTACATGCCTTAAACGCCGCAGATAATTGTGCCCCTGCAGTTTTTTGTTGTAGAATCTGAACTATGCGTTTATCGAAGTCGGTTGGAAACTCATAGGTGAAATCGTACTGTCCCATTTTGGTCCTCCAATATCATGATTTGATTATAATATGCCCTATAATTATATCATAAAACATTGCTGTTGTAAAGCCTTGAACCACGCTATTTCGTGCAAGCTCGATAATCTCTATAATGCTTTTGATGATACTATTCTTTTTAATTTAATAGGCTGTACCTCCTGTTAGCACACAACAATACCACAGAAGGGGACGAAAGACCAGATCTTTTTCGAAAGAAATTCAAATTTTTCGCAGGGCTTTTTCTTTGACTACTGCACCTCAATATTTGCTGTTTTGAAAAGGGACTTGCAATTGTAGCGAAAATATGGTATACTATCGGCAGAAGATAGGAACGTCTTGGTCTGATGATGGGCGACAGGAATTATGGTAGAAGCGGCTTGACCACACCTTTGACCATCTACGGCTTCGGACTACGTGGACATTGTGCGTTGGGTAGCCTTGGAAAGCACCGATTTCCGATACAAAAGCACTGAAAATCACCCGAAAGTCCTTATTTTACAAGGCTTTTACGGTTCGGGTCCATGAGGTCGCAGGTTCGAATCCTGTCACTCCGACCAAAAATGTAAAGGGGAGGAAAAAATCCTCTCCTTTGCTTTTTTGTCCGTCGTGCCAAAATCCGAACCTACGATCTCTAAAACCCCGAAGCATCGTTCGGGTTCATGGGTTTTGCGAGATCAAACGATTGAGTATCGTTTGATCCGCAAAAAAGCGTGAAAACAAGGAGAATGAGGGATCGAGTGTATCGAGATCCCTCACTCGACTATGTTTTCCGCGAGGGCAACGCGAGGTTGAGTGAAAAACATGTAATCCTGTCACTCCGACCATAAAAACGAAAAGAGAGGGCTTGCCCTCTCTTTTCGTTTTTACACCCAATCAAGCAAAGCAACGACCCTCGACGAAATCATCCGTCGAGGGTCATTTTGTTTATATAGCCAAAAAGCAAATTTACGTGGTTTTGACGCCAAAATACGTCTGCATCATCTCAATGACGCGTGAGCTTCCGCTGCCGTTGGGCTGCCACGGATTATACCACGGATTGATGGAGCAATACCGCTCGGCGGCAATGCATTCACGGCTCATACCGTAGGTCAGGCAAGCCTCCAAAGTCTCCAAAGCCTTCTCGCGCTCGCCCGAGGCGCACCACGCCCGGATCCAATAGGTCTCGCTCTGCATGGTATACCACACGTCGCCATATCCGCCGAAATATGCCTCATCCCACATACTCGCGCAGCTGGTCATGCGTCCCGTCAGCCCCTTTTCAAACTGACCGCGACCGCGGAAAAAGGCTTCCATTTTGCGTCGGATCGCGCTATCCGGCTCAATAAAGCCGGTATAGAGCAGATAGGGCGCGCCGTCGGTATAGTAGCTGTAATTTTCGCTGTCCTCAAAGGGAACCCCCAGCATGTGAGGCAGAATATATGCCTCGTCGTTCTCATGTCCGCAAAACAGCTCGTCGCGGATATTGATAATCACTTGACTGTAGTCATCCAGCATCGCCTTGGTGGCGG
The DNA here is from genome assembly GCA_045658965.1 of Eubacteriales bacterium. GTDB lineage: Bacteria > Bacillota > Clostridia > Oscillospirales > CAG-272 > SVQP01. The sequence continues at coordinate 33,522 of JAZOVZ010000080.1, read as the reverse complement.
CGTACTCCTCGGAGCCGTATTTCTTCAGCACCTCGCACATAGAGGCGAGTGCCATACAGTTGTGGCTGTCGGTAAACGTCCAGAACTGTCCGCTCTCACTCCAATCACTCCCCTTGCCGCAGGGGAAAATGCCGCAGTAGCCCTCGGTGCGACTCTCCTGTCTTCTTCGCTCGATCCAGTCGCGCATGAGAATGAGATAGGGGAAAAATTCTGCAAATTCCTCGGGATTTTCGGTTCTTTTAAGATGCTCGGAAAGCCCCCAGAGCACCGAGCCCGTAAAATTCTCCCAGCCCGCGTTGCTGCCTATCTTGCCTCGGTCATCCCCCGTACGCACCAGCCAGCGGTCGAAATACCCTCTGTACGCATTGGCACTATACTCCGTGATACCTGCCCTTTCCAGATTGAGCAGCACCTGCACGCCCTCATACGGCCAGACAAAGCGCGCAATATCTCCTTGGCGCACCGTGATCTGCTCCTGCCCCTCGTAGCGCGCCATCATCTGCGTGCATTGCATGACCATATGGCGGTAAATGCCGAGATAGCGTGCATCCTCCGTATCGGGCAGATAGCGGATCTTGCCTTGCATCCTCTCCCAAAAGCATACGCATTCCGCGCGCTTTTGGTCGTAATCAAACGCCCGGGTCGGCTCTTTGGCACGGATAGCACCCGTGAAGGACAAGGACTCTCCCGCGCCGAGGCTGTAACGGACCTCAAAATAGTCGGCAGCGGCAAAGCTGTGGCCGTTTTTGGAGTCGGTGACCCAATCGGCACGCAAGCCCTCCGGGCAAATCGTCAGGTATCCCATATCACTTGCCGCGACGTGGTCGGACAGCCTTTTCCACGTGCGCTTGATCATATACCAATTCTTCTCGTTGGGGCAGTAGGGACTATAGCCCTCCTGATGCTGATTGACCATATATTTCTCTTGCCCCGAGCGCGGCAAAAGACCAATGCTGCTCTGCACGCGTTCCTCGGAGTCATTTTTCAGCGTTACGCGAAAATAGATCGTGGGATTGCGCTCCTCCCCCGCAAACGCCTCTACGCGCGTCAGTACCTCACCGCGACCGATGATCTCATAGATGGGCAATCCGTACTCGATTGTGCGGTACTGCGTCTGCTTGTAATCAAAGCCGACCATATCCCGCCCATGAAGAAACAGCAGCCCGACACCGGGCTGCCCGACGTGAACGCCGTTATCCAAAAGAGAAAGGCTTAAAAGCTTGAAGTCCGGGCACAGAATTGCAACCCGCTCGGATAAGGGGCGGTGAAGATATACTTTTGTGGTTTTGGGGCGCTGCCAGGTCGGTGTTTTCATAGGTTGCCTTCCTTTCCCGACGTTTATATCATTGCATCATACAAATTGACAAATTCCAATCCGCTTTTGAGTGCGTATGCGGCGGTGTACGCCGTGCCACCCTTGCTTTTGGTCAGAAACGCGATGCAAACGTCGCTCCCCTGCACCAGGCGTCGGTCACGCTCCAGCATGCAGCCCTCACGGTAGCTGTCATACAGATAGGTCACGCTGTCCGCCTCTGCAAGCACAAAGCGGTATGCCCTTCTGTCCTGCTCGCTCCACGCGGCATCCTGATCGCGGCAAGGCAGGATCAGATCCAGCTTGACGTGCGGATACTGCTTTTTCTGCTCCAGCACGCACAAGGCGGCAAGCGTATCAAAACCAATGGCTCCGCCTGCACGAAAATGCGTAGCACCCGCCTCGATCTGCCTTGCGATCTCGGCTTTGAGCAACGCGGGCAACGCCATCATATGCGCGGCATCGATCTGCCTGTGTCCCGTAAAGCAAACGGTCTTGTTTTGCATGCTATCCACCTCGCTTTCCTGCTCATTATAGCACATTTGTTCGGTTTTGTAAAGCCTTTTTGGCATAAATCGTGCACAAAAATTCCCCCTTTCCCGACAAAAAGCATGCTCTTGCGTGCATTTTCGCGTCTTTTAACGTCACTTTACGGCTGTTTGGTGTTGTGTCCGACACGCTTTGCGCACTTTCTCCACGTGCCATATTGACAAAAAAGCACGCGCTTTTCCGCTATAATAGTTGCAAAAGCTATTCTTTGGAGGACACCTTTATGCAACAAAACACGGAATTTGTCGCGCACGACACGGGACAAGCCTTTGGCAAGACCAAAATGCGGCTGCACACCGCCTCTGCCGCAAGGCGCAGGCGCATCTTACTTAGCGTGGTACGCAGCGCGGGCATCATGCTCGTCTCATGGACGCTCGGACTCTTTGGCGGATTTTTCGGCACGTATCCCGCAGGGCTGATATTGCTTTGTGCCGCCTCGAGCGGCGTGCCCTTTATTTTTACGGGGCTTTGCGCATCCCTTCCCTTTACAAGCGCACCCTGGGGCTACCTTTGCGCTTATCTGGGCATTTTGACCTTACGCGTGGCGGTGACGCTGTTAGTGGGCAGCGGCAGAGCAAATCTGCGAAAGCTGCCGCCCTTGCCGAGCGACAAATTCAGCGCTGCGCTTTTGTTGATTGAGGACGGCGGCTTTTTCGGCACGCACCCCGCGCTCCCCGAGGCAGAGTCCAATACGCAAAAGCCGCAGCTTTTCTGCGAAGCAGCCGTGCTGCGCATTATGACGGGCGCGATCGCTGCGCTCATCGCAGGCGGCTTTGCCATTGCCATCGGCGGCTTTCAATATTACGATCTGTTCGGCACGCTGTTTTTGCTCGTAGCCGTCCCTTTGGGCGTTTGGCTGACCGTCCCCTTTTTTGCGCCCGAAAAGCAGCACCGTCTCTCGGGCTACGTGGCGTTGGTTGCACTTTGCATGGGTGCGGTCTACGCTGCGCGCCCCTTTACCCTGTTCGGCATTTTGGCAAGTCCCATTTTAGCCGCGCTTTTGGTATATCTGACGCTCAAGCGGCGCGGATTCGTTGCCGCCATGATGTGCGCGGTGGGCTGCGGCGTGGCGTTTGACCCCGTAAATTCGCCCATTTTCATCATAGGCCTTGTGCTGTGGGCACTGTGCGCTCAGCTTTCGGACAGGCTTGCACTTGCTGCCGCACTTGGCGTGGCTTTGGGATGGACCGCCCTGCTTAGCGGTTTTTGGGGCATGATTGTCGCTCTGCCCACCGTGCTTTGCGCGGGTGCGTTACTGTTTGCCGCCGACAAGTGGCTGCTGCCTGCCGCGGATGCCGCCGAGGTGGAGACCGAGGATTGCGACTTTGCGGGCGAGAGCGAATTTGCGCGCCTGGTGACGCAGGAAAACAAAAACCTGAGTGCCTGCGAGCGCACCGAATGCATGGTGCAGGCGTTCACAGGGCTTTCCGAAACCTTTTACGAGCTTTCCGACAAGCTGCGCCGTCCCGCGCTTTTGGATCTGCGCCGCATTTGTGACGATGCCTTTGAGCGCGCATGCACCGATTGCCCGCGCCGCGAGATCTGCTGGGGCTCGGAATACAGCACCACGCTCGACGGCATTGGCAAGCTGACCTCCGCTCTCCACCTTGGCGGCAGAGCGGACGCCTCCTGCCTGCCCGAGCGACTGCTCTCGGCTTGTCCGCGTACCGATCGCATCCTGTCCGTTGCCAACGAGCACTGTGCCGATGCCACCGCACAGCTGCTCCAAAACGAGCGCACGCACGTGTTTGCCGCCGATTACGCCGCCATTGCCGATCTGCTCACGGACGCTTTGCGCGAAAACAACGAGGAATTTTGTACCGATGCGCAATTGGGTGAGCGCATTTACCGCTACCTGACCGACCAAGGCATTGCCATTGGCAGCATTGTGGTCAGCGGAAAGCGCGCCAAGCGCATTTGCGCGCGCGGCGTGGGCTTTGGCAAGGGACACACCACCCCCGACACCCTGCGCGAGGCGATTGAAAACATTTGCGCAACGCCGCTTGCCGATCCCGTATTTGAGATCTCCAAGGACAGCACGGTCATGATGCTGTGCGCGCGCGACCGCTTTTCGGTTGCACACGCCACGGGCGTGATCCCCGCGCCTGCCGAGGCGCAAGCCGATCCCGACCGCCCCTCGGGCGACGCGCTTTGCTGCTTTGCGGGCAAGAGCTCGTATTTTTACGGCATTCTCTCCGACGGTATGGGCAGCGGCAGGCAAGCCGCTTTCTCCGCAGACGTGTGCACCGTCTTTCTTGAGAAAATGCTGTACGCGGGCAACAGCCCCGAAATATCGCTGCGCATGCTCAACAACTACCTGCGCTCACACTCGGACGCACCCGAGGCGGAATGCTCGGTGGGCATTGACATGGTGCGCATTGACCTGATCACGGGCACGGCACACTTTATCAAGGGCGGTGCAGTTCCCTCCTTTGTGCTGCGCGGCAAGCAGCTGCTCAAGATCAAGGCGCACACGCCGCCCATCGGCATCATGCACGCGGTGCAGGCGCAGATCATTCCCTTTGAGCTTTTGGAGGGCGACGTTATCGTCATGGTCAGCGACGGCGTCACGGGCGGCAACGAGGATTGCCCCTGGCTGATCTCGCTGCTCTCGGGTAACCCCTTGCAAGACCCCGCGGTGCTCAAGGAGACCATTTTGCTTCACGCCCGCGAGTCCGGCAGCCGGGACGATATGTCCTGCGCGGTCATGCGCATCGACAAATTGAGCGCGTAGTGAGGTGATGGTCGCCCTGTGGCGAGTGATGGTGCGCTTTGCGCAGTGATGGTTGCCCTGTGGAGAGTGATGGTGCGCTTTGCGCAGCCATCCTTCACTTGGCACAGCCATCCATCACTTGGCGCAGCCATCCTTCACTTGGCACAGCCATCCATCACTTGGCGCAGCCATCCATCACTCTCCTCAATACCCCGTCTTTTTCCCGCAAAGCCGCCAGATGATCTTACGCAGCAGCTCGGTCGGCACGGCAAGCAACGCCAAGGAAAAGGTAAATCCCAGCTCGGCAGGGGTCAGGGGTGCGGTGCGCAAAACGCTGCCGCCCACGTAGACGAATGCGATCTGAATGGCGGTCACGGCAAGCATGATGCCGATAAAGCCGGGGTTTTTGCCAATGCCCGCAAACAGACGCAGGCGGTCGGTACGCGCCCCGAAGCAATTACACACCGACATGAAAATAAACAGCGCGAAGAACGCAGTCAGCAGATAAATGTCGTCCGGTGCTGCACGGAATCGCCCCGTCACGGCAGGCACGACCAGCATGCAAAGGCACACACCCACGGTCGCAAGCCCCTGCCATACGATCTGAAAGATCATATAGCCGTTGAGGATCGGCTCGTCGCGCCGCTTGGGAGCTTCCTTTAAGTAGAACCTGCGCGGTGCTTCACCCGCGAAGGCAAGACCGCCCAAGGTGTCCATGATCATGTTGATCCACAGCATCTGCACCACGGTCACGGGTGCGTCAAACCCGAGGAAGGGACCGAGCATGGAAACGCCCACCGCGCAGAAATTCATGGTCAGCTGCAGCACGATGAATTTGCGGATGCTTTTGAATACGGTGCGCCCGTACAGTACGGCACCCACCACCGAGGCAAGATTGTTGTCAAGCAGAATGATATCCCCTGCCTCGCGCGCAACCTGCGTGCCGTCTCCCATGGCAAACCCGACGTCGGAGGCACGTAAGGCAGGCGCGTCGTTGATGCCGTCCCCCGTCATGCCCACCACCAAATCAAGCTGTTGCGCAAGCCGTACAAGACGGCTTTTATCGGCAGGCATGGCGCGCGCCACCACGCCGATGCGCGGCAAGAGGGCGCGCACCTTGTCGTCGCTCATGGCGGCAAGCTCGCTGCCCTCCAGCACCACGTCCACACCGCCGCCTAAGATGCCGCACGCACGCGCGATCTTCTCGGCGGTCTGCTTGCCGTCACCCGTGATCATGACCACCTGCACGCCCGCACCGCGCAAGTCCGCAACCGCACGCGGCGCTTCGGCACGCAAGCCGTCCTCCAAGATCACAAAGCCGATCAGCACCAACGCCCCAAACGCACCCGCCGCGTAAGCCTCCCGTGTGCCTCCTTGGCGACAGTACGCCAAAGCGACCACGCGCTTGCCCTCGGACGCGGGCTTTTGCGCCAAGGAGCGCAGCACGGCAGGGTCGGCTGTCACCTCTCTTCCCTGCGCATCCAAAACCCTTTTGACGTAAGGCAAAATGCGCTCGGGCGCACCCTTGATCTGCACCATGCCGCCCACCAAAGCCGCAGCATACTTGCGTTCGCTTTCAAAGGGCAGCCGCCACGCGGCACTTTCGGCTTGCGGCAGCGATTTTGCATCGGTCAGCGCGCTTTCATAGAGCGCACGGTCGGTGGCGTTTCCGCCCACCGCGCGCACGCGCCCGGTGGACGCGTCCTGCTCGGCATCGGCTGAGGTGTTACCCAAGCAGGCATGGCGGTAAAGATTCGCAAGCGTGCCGCGCCCCGCAAGCGGTAGCCGCAGCTCCTCTCCCGTGCCGAGCTGCAGGGTCGTGGCACGCATTTTGCCGTGCGTCAGCGTGCCCGTTTTATCGGTAAACAGAATATTCATACTGCCCGCAGCTTCAATGCCTGCGGGCTTTCGCACAAGCACGTTATCACGCACCATGCGCCCCACGTTGGCGGAAAGCACCACCGCAATCATCATAGGTAAGCCTTCCGGCACAGCCATGACCACGACGCTCAGCCCCAGCGTGAGTGCGCGGAACAGGTGCTCCAGCACAAACTGCCAATCTTGCAGGCGGTGCAAAATGATTTCCCCGTCAAAGCCTGCGTCCAGCACAAAGGAGTTGAGCAGGTACACCGCCGCCACCAGCACCGCAGCCGTGTAGCCAAGCCGCGAGATCTGCCCCGCCAGTTTACCAAGCCGTACCTTCAGGGGGCTGTCGCGCACCTCGCTCTGCACCTCCGAGGAAATACCGCCCAAAAAGGTGGCGTCGCCCACCGCCTCGACCAGCATTTCCCCTTCCCCCTGCAGCACGGTGCAGCCGCCGAACACAAACGCCTCGTTGTGCGGTGTCCGCTCCCCGCCGCCCGGGGATTTCTGCACCGCTGTGCTCTCCCCCGTCATGCCGGATTGATCCACGCGCAAGCGTCCCGTCAGCATTCTGCCGTCCGCAGGGATCATGTCCCCCGCCTGCAAGAGCACCACGTCGCCCACCACGATCTCACTTGCCGCCACCTGCCGCACCTTGCCCTCTCTGCGCACGCGGCACGCACCCGCACCGCAGCTCTCGGAAAGCCTTGCAAACGCCGCCTCCGAGCCGTACTCCGACACGGTGGAGATCAGCGTGGCAAGAAAGACCGATACCGCAATGCCCACGGTCTCAAACCAATCTGCCTGACGGAACATCAGCAAAATGTGAATGACCAGCGCGCACAGCAGCACCTTGATGATGGGATCACCCAAATTGCCTACGAATTGGCGGATAAATCCCTTTTTCTTTTTCTTCGAGAGCACGTTTTGCCCGTGCGCCTCGCGCGCCGCCACCACCTCTGCCTCGGAAAGCCCCGCAAAAATAGTCGCCCTGATGTCCACCACCCCCAAATCATTCTCGTTTGAATATATGCGGACAAGGGGCGTAACATGCGGAGTGATTACCACAGTCAGGTTATTGCACGCATAAACCTTTTGGGGCAGGAAGTCATTTTTACGATCGTATACAAGACAAAGAGAATCTTTCAGCATTTTCGAAGAAAAATTCATTAAAACCGTTTACAAACACCTAAATGTGTGCTACAATGTAAGAGCCAAACAAATTTCATAAGCATTACCAGAGGGGATATTTTGCCTTTTTTTACAAAAGGGCGAACTATACCTTTTTTCGCCGTACTTAAATAAACCGAGTGAATTTGATAAAAGCGCAGATTCCTTCGGGTTTGTTTGTATGGCGAAATATCCATCCGAATGCTTGAAATTTGTTTGGCGACAATTGGAGTCTGCGTTTTTTGGTGCGCTGACTTCGGTTGGCGCACTTTTTTATTTCATTTTCACTCATGAAAGGAGAACATCACTATGAAAAAAACGTTTTTGTGGATATGCGTCCTGCTCTCGTTGGTGTTGCTTTTTGCAGCATGTGATGAAGACGATATTCCACAACCGCCCGTCGACTCCGGTGAGCACACGACTGTTGACTCCTCAGGGCAAAACACAACCTCTGATCCAGGATCCGAAACCGAGCAGCACGTCCACGCCTTTGGCGATTGGACACCCGCGAAGCAGCCCACCTGTACCGAACAGGGGGAGCAGCAGCGCGCCTGCGAATGCGGAGAAACCGAAACGCAAAGCATTGACGCGCTCGGTCACAGCTATGCCGAAGAGATTACAACCGCACCCACCTGTACTGAAAAAGGCACAAAGACCTTTACTTGCTCGGCTTGCAATGACACCTACACCGAGGAGGTCGACTCGCTCGGTCACACCGAAACCATAGACGCTGCCATTGCCCCCACCTGTACCGAGACCGGCTTGACCGAAGGTAAGCATTGCGAGGTTTGCGGCGAGGTGCTTGTTGTACAGGAGACGGTTGACGCGCTCGGACACAGCTATGTCGAAGAGATCGCCACACCTCCCACCTGCACTGAAAAGGGCTTAAAAACCTTTACTTGCTCTGCATGCAATGACACTTACACCGAAGAGATCGATGCGCTCGGCCACACCGAAGTCATCGACGCAGCAGTCGCTCCCACCTGCACCGAGACCGGCTTGACCGAAGGCACGCATTGCGAGGTTTGCGGCGAGGTGCTTGTTACACAAGAGACCGTTGACGCGCTCGGTCACACCGAGGTTATTGACGCAGCAGTCGCTCCCACTTGTACCGAAACAGGCCTGACCGAGGGCACGCACTGCGAGGTTTGCGGTGAAGTATTTATTGCACAGGAAACGATTGATGCACTCGGCCACACCGAAGTTATCGATGAAGCGATCGAACCTACCTGCACCGAAGCAGGCTGGACCGAGGGCAAGCATTGCTCTGTGTGTAACGAAGTGCTTGTGGCACAGGAAGCCGTTGACGCACTCGGTCACGCAGAGGGTGAATGGAGCCTTGTTTCCCAGGCAACCAAGACCGATGATGGTCTGAGATCCAAATCTTGCACATTATGCGGTGCCACCACAAGCGATGAGATCATTCCTGCAATTGGCTCTCTCGGACTTGAGTATTCCATCAACGAGGACGGAGAAACCTGCGTAATCACGGGTGTTGGTTCTTGCACGGACAGCGAACTGCACATTGGCGCATACATCGATGGCTATCGCGTTGTAGGCGTGGTCATTATCTCGTACAATGCCCCTGTTGAGAAATTATACATTCACGAGGGCATCGAATACATCGGTGACAATGCGTTCTCGTACATTACGCTGTATGAACTGCACTTGCCCGAAAGCTTGGTTCGTGTTGGCAATTGGGCTTTTGAAGGTACATATTTGACCGAATTGCATATTCCTGCCTCTGTTACTGTCATTGGAGAAGCAGCTTTCACCAGTATTCGCACATTGGAAAAATTAACAGTAGCCGAAGAAAACTCCATTTACCACAGTATCGATAATTGCTTGGTAGAAACGGCAACAAGCACGTTGATTGCAAGAAGTAAAAATTCTCCGATTCCGGAAGGCGTCACCCGACTTGGTCCCAGAGTGTTCGCAGGGCTGGATGAGGGCGAAAGCTTCATTATCCCCGAAGGCATTACACATATTGGCGCACAGGCATTTTCGTACTCAAACATCACCAGCATTTCTCTGCCGAACAGTCTTGTCAGTATCGGTTATTCCGCCTTCGACGGCTGTAAATTAAAAGAAATCTCTCTGCCGCAGGGATTGACAAGCATCGAGGGGCTTGCTTTCCGCTATTGCGAATTTACACAGATCGAAATTCCTTCCGGTGTAAACTATATAGCGCAGGAGGCTTTTTCCGGCTGTGATTATTTGAAAACCATTACAGTTTCTCCTGATAATTCAAATTATCACACGAACGGAAATTGTTTGATTGAAACAGCAACCGGAACTATGCTTTGGGGTTGCGCTGAAAGCGTAATTCCCGAAGAAGTAAAACGAATTGCAACGTTTTCCTATTATACCGTTAACGATTTAACTGCAATCGTTATCCCGGGCACAGTAGAAATGGTTGATATCTTTGCCTTCTGGTTCTGCCCCAATTTAACCGAAATAACATTGGAAGAAGGCGTTCTGGAACTTTCTGCTTTTGTTATGGGCTGCGATAACCTCTCCAGAATCGTCATTCCCAAAAGCGTCACGCTTATTCAGATGTATGCACTTGACAATCTGCCACAGTCTTGCGAAATTGTTTACAATGGCACCATCGAAGAGTGGACGAACTTAACATCTGTTTCTGAGCCTTGGAGTATGGATATCCCCCGTACGATTCATTGCTCCGACGGCGATCTGACAGTGAATAGCTCCGCGAATTAACCTTCCCCGCCGCGCCGCTTGGCGCGGCGGTTTTTGCGTTTGGCATGTCAAGAAAGCAGCACGGGCACGCGCCAAAAAGGCGTCCCCCGAGGGGAAGCCTATCTATCGCACATCCGTATCGTTTTACTACCCATACATTTCTAAGCGCTCCGCATTTCTTTTGTCTATTTTTCCCAACCCGATTGACATTCTGCAAAAATAATGGTATCATATGTACAAAGAACCTAAAGGAGGTACTTACCATGTCAAATGCCAATCTTGATCGCAAGACCTTCCGCTTCCCCGGCTGTGACTTCGGCACGGGCGCAATCTGCGCCAAGGTGGAATTCAGCGGCGCGGAAAATGCGGATCTTGCCACCATCTACGTAGGCGATACCCCCGTGGGCGTTGCCGCGCTCAACAACAAGGACGCACGCGATATTGCATACTGCAACATCACCAAGTTTGCGGGCGTGCACGACGTCAAGGTGGTCGTAGACAGCCACGCAAAGGTGCATGCCATCGAATTTTTGGACACTCCCGCTTATAAGCAGGTGACCTATACCCCCGTGCCCGACAGTGCCATCCGTCACATCGACTCGGACACCTGGGAGGCTGTGGATATGCTGGGCAGACCCGTGCTCTCGGTTGAGGACGTGGGTCCCAAGAACGACAGACAAGTCGGTATCTTCTACTGGACCTGGCACCAGCAGCACACCAATCTGCGCCCCGTGGACGTGGTGGACGTGCTTGACAAATACCCTGCTGCCGAGTACCGCAAGGATCACCCCGCGTGGGGCGAGCGTCCCTTCCAGTGCTTCTGGCACGAGCCGCTCTACGGCTTCTATCAGGATATTGACCCCTATATCATCCGTCACCATATGTCCATGCTGCACAACGCAGGCGTGGATTTCCTGCTGTTTGACTGCACCAACGGCGCGCTGCTCTGGCGTATGGCTTACGAGCCGCTGTTTGAAGAGATGCGCAAGATGAGAGAGGACGGCGTAGATACCCCCAAGGTAGCATTCATGCTCAATTTCGGACCTATGAAGACCTCCGATTACATGCTGCGCGCACTCTACCAGAACCTGTACGCGCCCGGTCTTTATTCCGACCTTTGGTACATGCTGGACGGCAAGCCCATGATCATGGGTTATCCCGAATCGCTCCCCGAAAAGGGCTGCTGCGAGGAGGAGACCAAGATGCTGGACGAGATCCGTAACTTCTTTACCTTCCGTCCCGGTCAGCCCGGCTACGGCTGCGGCCCCTCCAGACCCGACCATTGGGGCTGGCTGGAGATCGCACCGCAGCATAAATACGGTGCACGCCCCGACGGCTCTTGCGAAATGATGACTGTCGGTGTTGGTCAGAACGCCAACAAGGACCGCATCTGCACCCACTTTAACGATAAGGACACCTTCGGACGCTCCTACACCAAGCAGTTCGGTCACAAGCTGCTGGACAAGGAGTCCTACAAGTACGGCTACAACATTCAGGAGCAATGGGAAAGAGCCCTTGACATCGGCCCCGATATCGTATTCGTTACGGGCTGGAACGAGTGGATCATGGGTCAGTTCCACGAGCCGTGGCTGAGCGATAACGACTCCACGCAGCTTGCCATGGTTGACCAGTACGACCGCGAGCACAGCCGCGACATTGAGCCCGACCGCGACGGCTATCTCGATACCTACTACCTGCAGCTCTGCTCCAACATCCGCCGCTTCAAGGGTGCTACTCAGCGTCAGAAGCTGTCCGCGCCCAAGACCATTATCATGGACGGCTCGGCTGAGCAATGGGCAGACGTTTCGCCGCGTTACGTTTGCGATAAGGGTACTGCCGTGCACCGCGACCACGACGGCTTTAAGGGTACGCATTACACCAACTTCACGGGCAGAAACGACATCGTTGCCGCCAAGGTGGCGCGTGACGCTGACAATATCTACTTCTACGTAGAGTGCGCAAACGACATCACCGAGCCGACGGAAAGCGGCTGGATGACGCTCTTTATCGATACCGACCGCGTCAAATCCAACGGCTGGGAGGGCTATGACTTCGTAGTCAACCGCACCTCTCCCAAGGACGGCAAGACCGCGATTGAGCGTTACGTGCGCACGGTCGATCCCAAGAGCTTTACATGGGAAAAGGTAGCCGATGCAGAGATTGCCGTTAACGGCAAAACGCTGACCTTGTCCGTTCCCCGTACCGCTTTGGGCGTATTGCCTCCTCTGTGCTTTGAGTTCAAGTGGAGCGACAACATGCAAGAGCCCAACGTTATGGACTTCTACGTCAACGGTGATACCGCCCCCATCGGCAGATTCAATTACTTGTATCGCGAATATTGATCAAAACCACACCCCCTTGCACCCATGGCAAGGGGGTGTACTGTGTCCCCCGAGTGTCATCCTGAGCGGAGAAAACATCCCGGGTGGATGTTTTCGAAGTCGAACTTTCAAAAATCTGCAACAAATTGCTGATTTTTGAAAGTCAAAACGCGGTGAGCGTTTTGAGGATCTCCGATGGGCTTCTCAACGTTTTTTAAGCAAACGACACCGCATAGCTTTTGATAAACCGTTTACTGTATCGAATATTACTTTATGCAGGCGACTTTACCGTCCCGTTTGCAGATCCCTTCCTCGGTCAAGCGCTTGGCGCTATGCCCTCGTCGGTTTTGCTCCGTTCCATTTCGCAGTTTGCTGCGAAATATACACTCTGCAAAACTTCGACTGCGTTCGGATGCCACAATGTGTCATCCTCTCTCCGCTCAGGATGACACTCGGGGGATATTACGCATAACTTTTTGCCCTATATCCGCATATAATGACAATAGAAAAAATAAAACAAAAATTTACTCAAAAAAGACTTGACAAAGCCAAAGTGTTGTGCTATAATATCCGAGTCAACGAAATACGGTGCCATGGCCAAGCGGTAAGGCAAAGGTCTGCAACACCTCTATCCCGGGTTCGATTCCGGGTGGCACCCCCAAAAAATTCCGAGAACTTTGTTCTCGGAATTTTTTTATCCAAGCCGCAGGCTTGGCATATCATCAACGCGCGAAGCGAGGTGCATATCATCAAGGGCGCAGAGCGCCCTTGTATCTCATCACGCGTCAGCGTGCATCCTTCTGCGGCTTGATGATATACAAGGCTTCGCCTTGATGATATACACGCCTATGGCGTGATTGAGTTGCGCAGACTTGACACCCCGCCGACCAGTATGCTATAATAAACTCAGAAAGGTGGTGTGGTGATGAAAAAATGGTATGACGATTATAAAAAGCTCAATTTGTCAGGTGGAAAAATCTCGTTTATTTTAGAAGATGACGAAGATATGATCGAAATTCATTATAAAGATGGAATGCTGATAGATGTAGGCTATATAGAAAGTATGCATTCCTATTTCATCACTGTTGTTTCAAGTGATGACGCAGAGGGATGGAAAAATCCTTTGGAAGAAATAAAAGTTGAAGATAAAACAGCATTGGTTGAAAAAATTCAAGCAACCATCTATAAATACCGTAAAAAATAATTGTTTTTGAAATGGCATCTTTTTTGCTGGAGGTGCCACTCCTTCATCGAACCGGGTTTTCTTGCGCCCCGCGGGCGCAAGAAATCCGGTTCGTATACCCCGCCCGAAGATCGGAGAGCGGCTCGCGAAGCGAGACATTCTCCAGGCGCAGGGCGAGGGTATTCTCGCCAAAGGCGAGATTCCGGAACATAGGACACCTTCAAGGCATCTTTTTAGCCGCAGCCGCCGCTCCTTGGTTGAACAAGACATCACACCGATTGAAAAATTTCTTCAAATATATTGAAAAATGCAAAAATATGTGATATAATGCTTTCAAGAAAGGCGGTGGAGCTATGAAAAATGTGAACGTTCTTCAACTGATCGCGACCTTGTGCCTGTTGCTTGGCAACGTAATCAATCTCTGGAATCTGCGTGAAGGGCTCCCCTTTGCCGTAAGCATTTTGGCTGTGCCGCTGCTGCTGGCATCCGTCGTTTTATACGCCATTGTTTTTGCAAAACGTCTCAAAGAAAAAAAGCAGGACAAGCAACGGCGTGAACAATAAAAGCATCTTTCGCTTCAAGCGACCAAAGCGCACTGCACATGCAGTGCCTTTTGTGTTAGGGCTGCCAAGCGGATTTAGCGGCACGAAAAGCACGCCCTGCGTTGCCTCGACACCCTTCAGCCTGCGCATCTGCCATATTTCCCATATATAAATTTGACAACCATCGGAGGACTACGTTATGAAGCTGAAATTTGACGTTGCTGGCAAGCACCAGCCCGACCCCTTTATCTTTGAGGATGGGGGCAAGCTCTACCTGTACGTGACCGCCACCAAAGGCGTGGAGGCATATTCCGCCGACGATCTGTTCGGCATTTGGCATTACGAAGGAATCGTTGCCTCGTTTGCAGGTAGGCGCGATTATTGGGCACCGTCTGTCATCAAGCATCAAGGCAAATACTATCTCTACGTTTCCTGCTCGACCGACGAGGAATTTCAATACATGCACGCAGCGGTTGCCGATTCCCCGCTCGGACCGTTTACAAACGAAACCTGCTTTTACAAGCGTTTTTCCATCGATTCGCACGTGGTAGAGACGGAAAACGGTCTGTTTTTATGGTACGCCGAGGACAACGTGAACTGCGAGCGCATCGGTACGCGCATCTTTGTGGGCAAACTGCTTGACCCCATGACTCCCGCCAATCAACCTAAAGAGGTCATTGTGCCCACCATGGACGCGGAGATCTTCAAGAGAGATCGCTTTGGCGACGGCAAGGATTGGCACACCATCGAGGGCGCATTCTGGTTTTATGAGGACGGCTGGCAGTATCTGATGTACAGCGGCGGCTGCTACGACAACGACTCCTATCACATCGGCTACGCTGCCGCGCACACGGATGAGCCGGATCTGACGCGCGTGGATTTCGTCAAGCACACGCGGGACGGTGCGTTTGATCCCGTTATGATCAAAAACGAGTTTGAAGAGGGATCGGGACACCACAGCGTGATCAAATACAAGGGACAATACTACGCCATCTACCACGGCCGCGATTATGCAAGCGACGCGCGCGAGGAATTTTCCGAAGCAAGAACCGCGCGAGTTTGCAAGCTGCACGTGCATGGCGGCATCATCACCGCCGAGCGGTACGCGGATCGGGTGTAACCAATACAAATAAAATCACAAGGACGGGAAAGAAACATGAAAGTACGGGAGATGGACAAGCTCACAAAGCATTTTGATAAATATTTTGAGCAGAACGATTGCATGGTACTGCACCCCATGATTGATAACGGATTCCACGTTGACGTTCTTTTGTATGAGCCTACCGAAAAATATCCGTTCTGGAAGCTTGTCACCATGGGTGCGAGCGATTATAAAATGCCCAAGATCGCCAACACAATCGGCATGTACAACGAATACTTGATGTTCGTAGATCAAAATGAGGACCTGCATGACAAAAATGTTGTTGCATGGTACGGTGCCAAGCTGACCATGATCGCATCATATGCGAAATTCTACAAAACGCATGTCACCTATTCACACAGCTTTGAGTGGGAAAACGACGATCCCGACGATGAAATGATTGCGGCATTCCTCGAGTTTCCGCAAATTATCGAAAACGTCGATGTACTGCGCTGCAAGCTTGGGCTGTTTAAAACCGTCGCTTGCTTACAAACCGTTCTTCTCACCAAGCAAGATCTTGACCATTTAAAGAAAATCGGACGGCAGGCATTCAGCGAATATCTGTATCCGGAGCATGACGGAAAGCAACACTTCCTTTCCGAGAGACATAGAAGCGAAAAATTTTAATTGCATCTTTTCTGCCAACCCACCTCAGCAAAAAAGGACACCCGTGGGTGTCCTTTTTTGCCGGAGCCCCCGCCCTACGAGCCAAACTTGACACCCCGCCGATTTTATGCTATACTAAACCCAAGAAAGGCGGTGGAGATATGTATCATTTTTTACACAATCTTTTGTCTGACAAAAAGGGCGGCGAGATCTTTTCTTTGTTTGGCGGGTGGCATTTTTTCTATCTTGCTCTGACCATAATAACGGTCGTTACCGTATTGCTCTTTTTGAAAAACAAGAGTGACCGCGCAAAAGAAAAGACAGCTCGAGCATTTGCGCACATCGCATTTGGGCTATACGTAGCAGATTTGTTTTTGATGCCTTTGGCATACGGGGAAATCGACATTGAAAAATTACCTTTTCACGCCTGTACCGCTATGTGTGTGCTTTGCTTTTTGAGTTATCACAACCGTTTTCTTGAAAAGTTCAGACACTCCTTCGTATTGCTCGGTTTCATATCAAATCTTGTATATCTGATCTATCCTGCGGGGGTCATGTGGCATGCAGTTCATCCGCTTTCTTATCGCGTGATACAGACACTGATCTTTCACAGTATCATGACCATCTACGGATTTCTGACCTTGATCTATGAGCACGACAAATTCAATCTCAAAAAAAGTTATCGGGATTTGGTTGTCGTTGTTTGTATGACGCTGTGGGCTATGATCGGTAATTACGCATATAACGGCACGGCGGACGGCTATTCTCATTTTTTCAATTGGTTTTTTGTCGTTCGCGATCCGTTTTACATCATTCCCGAATCGATTGCGCCGTTTATTATGCCGTTTTTGAACGTTGCCGTATTTTTCGCGGTAGAAATTATAGTGCATTTGATACTTTGGGCAGTAAAACGCAAAAACAATCAAGGAATATAAACAGGCATTTTTATCCAAGCCGCAGGCTTGGCATATCATCACACGCCGGCGTGCATCTTCCCTGCGAAATTGATGATAAGCAACGCGAAAAACAGTAAAATTTTTTCAATGCAGGCGAATTTATCAAGCGGTTCGTTTGTTATATTTCATGACGGAAGCATATTTCCGTGATATCATGTATAAAAAGGAGATTTACTTATGGCATACCCCTATGATCTTGACTACGAAGCAGCCGCCAAGGAAAAGGCGCACAAGGAGCCCGAGCTGAAAACCGACAGAAGCATGTGGAAGCTGATGATTCTGAACATTCTGACGCTGGGCATTTACAGCATCCTGTTCTTTATTCCCTTCTCGTTCGACATTGACAAGGTCGCGCCAAGGCGTGACGGCGGCAAGACCTTCAATTATCTGTTTGCATGGCTCTTGTCCATCTTCACCCTCAACATCGTCATTGCGGTGTGGTTTTATCACATCACGCAGCGCGTGGAGGAGGCTTTGGCAGAGAGAGGCATTGACTACTCGTTCGGCATGGGCGATTTCTGGGGCTGGTACATTCTCGGTTCCTTCATTTTCGTCGGTCCCTTCGTGTATTTCCATAAGCTGTGCACGGCAATGAACCTGCTTTGCGAGGATTTCAACGCAAAGAACGCGAAAAATCAAAAAGCATAACGCAAAAAAAGGCTGTCCCGCAGGACAGCCTTGATTTTTTGTTTAATCCTCGTCGACTCTCGCCTCGGCTTCCGCCTGCAGCGCGGGATCGTAGGAAAGCATGGGAGCGACGTCCTTGCCCTTGATCTTACGGTCAACGTAGTTCTTGGTGATTTTGAGCACCAGCGGGAAGAGTGCCAGCACGCCGATCAGGTTGGGGATCATCATAAGACCGTTGAAGGTATCGGACAGATCCCATGCAAGACCGCCCTCCATGACGGCACCCGACACGATCATCACAACGAAGATCACGCGGTACACCTTTGCGCCCTTTGTGCCAAGCAGGTACTCCACAGCCTTGGTGCCGTACTGCGACCAGCCAAGCACGGTGGTAAAGGCAAAGAACAGCATGGCAATGGCAACGAACCACGTACCGGGCGCACCGAAATACTGACCGAACGCCTCGGAAACCAGCGTGTCACCGTTCGCGCCCGCTACGGGTGCACCGGTGGCAAGATCGATATAGCCGGTGGAAAGCACGACAACTGCAGTCATGGTGCAGACCACAAAAGTATCAAAGAACACCTCAAAGATGCCCCACATACCCTGCTTGACAGGCTCTTTGACGTTGGAGGACGAGTGCACCATAACGGACGAGCCGAGACCTGCCTCGTTGGAGAACACGCCGCGCTTGAAGCCCTGCGTCATGGTCTTTTTGATCAGCACGCCGATACCGCCACCGATAAAGGCTGCGGGGGTAAATGCAAACTTGAAGATGGCTGCGAACATGGGGCCAACCTGCGAAATATTGCAGAAGAAGATGATCAGCGCACCGATGATGTAGGCAACTGCCATAAAGGGTACGACGATCTCCGCTACGCGTGCGATACGCTGCAAGCCGCCGATGATGATGAGTGCGCCGATGACAAGCAGCGCAATACCGATGAGCAGGTGAATGATATCAATGCCCGTACCGGGAATAGTGCCAAGCGTGACGCCCGAGAAGAATGCCGCGTCCATATTGAGCACGATCTTGTTGATCTGCGCCATGTTACCGATACCGAACGATGCAAGAATGGCAAAGCAGGCAAACAGCACCGCGAGAATATTGGCAGGAAGTTTGAGCCACTTTTTGCCGTAACGCTTGCCAAGACCGTCGGCAAGGTAATACATGGGACCGCCCGACCACTCGCCGTCCTTATTGCGGCGGCGGTAGTAGATACCAAGCAGGTTTTCCGAGAAGTTGGTCATCATGCCGAAGAATGCGGCAACCCACATCCAGAACACGGCACCGGGGCCACCGGTGACGATTGCGGCAGCAACGCCCGCAATGTTACCCGTACCAACCGTTGCGGCAAGGGCTGCACACAACGCCTGGAACTGCGAAATGGTTTTATTGTCGGTCTTTTTGGTAGCCGTGCTGTTCTTTTTGAACACGCTGGCAATGGTCTGCTTCCACCAATGGCCTACGTGGGTGATCTGGAACACGCACGTGCCAAGCGTCAGCAGAATGCCCGTACCGATCAGCAAGATCAGACCGGGCAAGCCCCAGACCGCGCCGTTGACGGCGTCATTGACGTTTGTGACGATTTCAAGAAACTTTTCCATGGTTCTCTCTCCTTGGGAATAAAAAAATCGGGTGCGCTAACGCACACCCCGCAAAAAACAAAAATATTCCCCCATAGAAGAAGAAAAGCCTTTGTCCTTTTGCCTGAGAGTTTGCGCTATGCGCTTGCACCTTCGGCCTCCGCTTTTCGCGGACGTCTCCAAAGCTCTGTCTGCATACAGTCCTCATCCCCATGGGACACCTGAGAGCGTTACTCCTTCGGCGGCAAATTGCCGTTTCCTGCATGCTTCATACAGAATTATGAAATTGATGCCCTATTATAACACAGAAAAACCGTCAGGTCAAGCCCTTTTTTGAATTTTTTTGCATCTTTTTGCAATTTTTCTTGACGGAAATTGCAAAACAGAATGATAGGCAGATTGCCTAAGGAGTTATATCCCCCCTCGTGTCATCCTGAGCGGAGAAAACATCCCGGGGTGGATGTTTTCGTAGTCGAACTTTTCAAAATCTGCAACAAATTGCTGATTTTGAAAAGTCAAAACGCGGTAGCGTTTTGAGGATCTCGAGGGGTGATTTCCGTAGGGGCGGATTTCATATCCGCCCTTGTGCGGGAGCATATGGAATGCTCCCCTACAAAGCGATAAAAAAGCGCCGCCCGAGATCCCGCGCTACGCGCGCCCTTCGGGTTCGACTGCGTCATTTCGCAGCCTGCTGCGAAACTCCTCCGCTCAGGATGACACGGGCGGGCTGCACTCCCCTATCGCCCAACCGCGCAACAATTTAAGAATTTTTAATATTTTTTTACCCGAATTTATGTTATAATGGAGTTGTGAAAAATTTTTTTGCACTTTTTTCAAAGAATCGGAACTTTTTGCGCAAAAAAGCGTCTATATAGGCAACGACACGTTTTTCCCGGAAAGGAGCTTACAATATGAAAAAATCCTCTAAACTTCCAACCATCATTGCATACGTGCTGCTTGGCGTATTGGCTGCGGCTGCCATCGGTCTTTTCATAGCCCAGACCGCGCATAACGGCTGGGCGGTTGACAAGTCCGACGCGGTCAAATTCATCATTCTCATGATCGGTCTTGGGCTGACGCTGGTCAGGCTGATCGGCAAGACGGGCGGCCCCTCGCTGCGCCAATATGAAAAATCCTTTGCAAAGGAGATTGGGTCTGCCTTCTCCGCACCCGACCAAAAGCGTCAAAAGCGCGCGCTGCTGACCGCGATTGAGCGCTACAACCGCGACAAATTCAACGGCGCGGTGGCAAGATTGCAGGCTTTGCGCAAGGAATGCCGCACGCAGGACGATTACAACGCGGTGCTGCTGTTCTTAGCATTGACCTACACCGATGCAGGCTGCATCGACGACGCCATTGCCACCTATGAGGAGCTGGTCAAATACTCCCCCACGCACTCGACCGCATGGTCCAATCTCGGCTTGCTTTACAGAAAGCAGGGAAACTACGATAAAGCCGTTGTATGCTATGAAAACGGCATCAAGCACGACGAAGGCAACCCCTTTGCGTGGAACAATTTGGCTATTGCCCAGCTCGCTGCAAGCAACTGGCAAAAGGTGATTTCTCCCGCCCTGCATGCACTCTCAATCAAGGCGGACATGTACCAAGCCGAGGCTGCACTCAGCGTGGCGTACTACGCTATGGGAGATAAGGAGCAGAGCAAGAAATACTTTAACAGTGCCGTACTGCACGGTGAAAACGCCGACAAGCTGCGCTCCCTTTTGAACGGGCTGCAAACAGGCGAGATCACCTTTACCACCGCAAACGAGGTGCGTGAGGAGGTCGTGCGCGCATGCGGGCATTTGCAGCGCGACACCGCTCTGCCTATGGTGGAAATTCGCCTCCCTGCTCCCGACGACGGCAACCGCTCACGCCTTGGCGGTGCGCCCATTGACCAAAACGTGCCGCTTGACAGCAAGGGCGCACCCATGAAGCTGCTTGCAGCCATTTGGTGCTCCGAGGTGCGCGGCGTGCCCGATTTCCCCGCACGCGGCGTGCTGCGCTTTTACGTAGCCGACAACGATCTGTACGGTGCGGACTTTGACCGTCCCACCCTGCAATCCGACTTCCGCGTGCTGTACGACGAGGACGAAAGTGCCTTTGACGGTGCTTTGCGCGACGATCCCACGCTCAGCGATGCCTTCCCCATTCAGCACGCCCTGCCCGTGCGTCTGACGCCCTCGATGGGCTCGATCCGCTCGGGGGATTACCGCTTTGTGGAGTGTGTCAATGCCGCGCTGCTCAAGGCAGGCGCAGAGGAGCGAGATATGGCTGAGCTGACCGAGGAGGAATGCGACTATATTCACGAGCAGAACGCCTACGCAGGTCACCGCATCGGCGGCTACCCCTGCTTTGAGCAGTTCGACCCGCGCGACGACGAGCCAAAGCTGCAAAAATATGACACGCTGCTGCTCCAGATCGTCAGCCACACCGCTCCCGACGAGCATGGGCACGAGCAGGAGCTGATCATGTTCGGTGACGAAGGCGGCTGTCAGTTCTTTATCCCCGCAGATAAGCTGCGCGCAAGAGATTTTACAGATGTGATGTATTCGTGGGATTGCGGATAAATCAATCCATAGAGCGTGGCAGGAGCAAGCCTGACGTAGGGCGGTGGCTTGCTGCCGCCCCGGCATGAGTCACGAAAGGAGAACTACCATGACAAAGAAAATCCTATCCGTTTCCTCATGGGTCGTGCACGGTGTGTACGCACTGCTTTGCTTGACCGTCATTGTGCTTTGCACGCTTTTCTCCCAAGCATATTTACCAACAGATTTCAGCTATGATTGTGCTTGGCTCGCACTCGATATGATGGGCTGGGCAACGTTTATTCCCTGCATGCCTATTGGCTTTATACTCAACGCCATTCTGTTGGCGCTGCATATTGCTGATAAAAAAGAACGAAAAACAAGCAAAATTGTTTGGCAATCCATCAGAACGGCACTTTGCCCTGCCTTGTGCGTCGTTATGTGGTTGATCACCGTATACGTATTTGTCGGGACAACAGGCGGGGTATAGCCGAAGAGAGCCATAATACCGGGGACGGGGTCCTGTGTCGCGATAGTGATACAGGGTTCCGTCCCCTGTGTCATGGCGCGAAAATTGAGCTCTTCGCGCAAAAAACACGATGCGCACGACACAGGGGACAGTCCCGCGGTAACATGTCCTGCGGACACGTCACAGGGGACAGTCCCCGGTATCGTTTGCGTCGCGCAAACATTTCTTGCCGCAGGGGCGGATCCAATCCGCCTACGCACCTTCCCTGCCCGGGTGTGCTTTTTTCTTTTTCCCGTATTGAAATCCCCAGAAATCTATGCTATAATAAAAGAAAAACGACGGGGGGACACATATGAAAACAGCAATATACGGTGTTTGGCACGTGCACGCGCCCGATTACACAAGAACGGCGCAGAGATATGGCGAGGTGATCGGCTTTTACGAGCCCGACGACGCGCTTGCCAAGGCGTTCGGGGACGCGTTCGGTCTGCCCCGATTTGAAAGCGCAGACCAGCTGCTTGCAAGTGATGCCGAGGGCGTGATCGTTTGCTCGGCTACCAATACCCATGCCGACGATATGATCAAGATTGCGAACGCAGGCAAGCACATCTTTACCGAAAAGGTGCTTGCGCTGACCGATGCGGATTGCGCACGCGTGCAAGAGGCGGTCGAAGCTAACGGCGTTTCTTTTACCATTTCCCTGTTTCAGAAATATCTCCCCGCGCGCAGGGCTGTCAAGAGCGTTTGCGAGAGCGGTGAGCTTGGCAATATCAATTATCTGCGCTTCCGCAACTGCCATTCGGGCAGCAGCGGCGACTGGCTGCCTGCGCATTTCTATAGCCGCGCACAGTGCGGCGGCGGTGCCATGATCGACCTTGGCGCGCACGGCATGTACTTGGCGCATTGGATCCTGGGCGAGCCGATCACGGCAAAGTCCGCCTTTACGCTTTGCAATCAAAACCCCGGTGCGGCAGCTAAAAACACCGACGGCGTGGAGGACAATGCGGTCACAATCATGACCTTTGAGAACGGTGCGATCGCGGTCAACGAAACCGGCTTTGTGTCCTGCTGCTCCCCCGTTATCTTCGAGGTGCACGGCGACAAGGGCTACGTTTTCATGGAGCGCGACCGCGTGATCAAGTGCACGCAGGCAACCGCGGGCAAGATAGTCGAGGTCGAGCTGCCCGAGTCCCTGCCCTTGCCGATTGAGCAATTCGTCACGGGCAACGTGCTTGAAGGCTGCGGCATGGACGAGGCGCGCGCGCTGACACGCATGATGGAATTGGCATATGGTTGGAAAGGCTAATATCGTGAACAAAACCATTCAATATTATTTAGGCATCGACGGCGGCGGCACCAAGACCGCGTTTGCTTTGGTCGATGCATGCGGCACGCAGCTGGCATCGCTCACGCTGGGGGCGTCCAATCCCAACGATATAGGACTTGATGCGACCTGTGCGCTGCTTGGCGACGGCATTGAGCGCGTATCCCGAGGCATTGACCGCGCGAAAATTTCGCTCTTTGCGGGCATTGCGGGCGCGGCGACGGGCGACAATGCGGCAAATATCACCGCTTTTCTTCGCACGCTTGGCTGTGCGAAAGCCGAGTGCCAAAGCGACCTTGCGCTCTCACTTGCCACATGTCTTGGCGATTTTGACGGCATTGCCGTCATTATGGGCACGGGCGCGGTTGCCATGGGCAGATGCCAAGGCAAGCTGTTCCGCGCAGGCGGCTACGGATACTTGCTTGGCGACGCGGGCAGCGGATTTGCGCTTGGGCAGGGTGCCATTCTCTCCGCCCTGCAAGCCGAGGACGGCAGCGGCGCGCCCACGCTTTTGCGCGACATGGTAGCCGCCGAGTGCGGCAAAGATCGCGTGTTGGATGCGCTTTCCGATTTTTACCGTGGCGGCAAAACAGAGATCGCGCGTTATGCGCCGCTGATCTTCAAGGCGCATGCGCAAGGTGACGCGGTGGCGACCGAGATCCTTGTGCGCAACGTGTGCGCCATTGCGGCAAACGTCCGCGCGCTTGCAGACCGCATGGGCAAGGACCAACTTCGCGTTGGGCTTTGCGGCGGTTTGACGGCACAATCGGATGTGATCCTGCCGCTTTTGCAGGATGCTTTATCCGCCCACGGACGCAAGTATATTCTGTCGGTAGCCAAGGCTGCGCCCATCCAAGGGGCACTTTACTTGGCGGGGTTGAAAAATATAAAATAAAAATTTTCAAAAAACGTGACTTTTTCTGTAAAAAATGCGTCTATATAGATGAAGAGCATCACTGCTTGTCACATCTCGCGTACATACGGAGGATATTATGTATCTCAATTACGCCAAATACCTGCAAAATCTGTTTACCATTCCGCTTTGTGCAGGATTGTGCGCACTGATCGTTCTTATCGGACTGATCGTGCTGATGATCCGATTCATGAAAATCAATAACCAAAAGCAAGGGCAAAAAATCGGCACACTGCTCTTGAAAAGCATTCCCTTTAGCCTTGGCATTCCGATGGCCGTTGTGGGAATTTTGCTGGCATACGCACAGCTGCAGATCGGCTACCCACTCCTGACCGAAAAAAACGCGGACACGGTTGAGCTGGTGGCAACCATTACCGACATGGAGGCTGACGATCTATCCCGCACCACCCACGATGCAGACGGCAACTCAATTCGTGCGCATTACGTTTATTTTGACGATCTGCGCCTGTACTGTTCCAATGTGGGTGACTTTGGCAAGGGAGATACCGTAGCAGTACAGTATTTACCGAAAAGCGGTGTTGTGCTGTACATAGGTGCACAGGACGACCAGCAACCCACACCGCCCGAGCAACAACCTCCCAAAGAGCCTGCACAACAGCCTCAAAAAGAACCCGTGCTTAATCCAAGCATTTCCATGCTCATATTCACGGTGCTTTTTGCTGCAACCTATATAGTCAACATCGTGCGCTTCATTCATGCTCGCAATCCTCGCAAAGAGGAGAAATGGGGACGCAACACCATCGAGCTCCGATACAAGGACGGACCTCTGTTCATGGGTATTCGCTGTGCGCTGGGCGTTTTCATGATTTTAAGTGTACCGAACAGTTATCTGCTTGCCGCTTTGATGATTGTTATCCCAATCATAGGCTCGATCATACAAGGACACAAAAAGCCGCTTACCTATGACGAAAACGGCATTTATATCACCGCCATCAACGGAAAAGTGTTTTTCTACGAATGGAACGACGTAATCAGTGTGTCCGAGACCGTCTACCCGATATACAAAGTGCGCCCGTATCCCTGCACCAAAGTAACGTATCGCACATCCTCGGGAAGGCAGGAGTCCATGTATTTCAGCCACATGCATCACATAGGCACTCAGCAGTTTGAGATTTTTGCGCAACAATATATCAACCGCCAAGACGACGCTGTTTCCGAGTAAACAATATCATATAAGAAAAGACCCGCCGCGGCGGGTCTTTTCTTATAGAGGTTGGTTTTCTGACACCCAAGCGGAAAGCCTATTCCCTGTCGGTAGCCAAGGCTGCGCCCATCCAAGGGGCACTTTACTTGGCGCAACGTCTTGATGTTTGTGAAAAATAACCAAACTTGTTTGGTGCAATCGCCAAATTTTTGTTTATTGCCTTGTCATGCAAATCTCCTTATGATACAATGTTTGTAGGCTATAGCCATCAATATCAGTTTTATACGGAGGTACCGCAGTATGAGAAAAACACTTGCATTTTGGGTCTCGTTCATCATGCTCCTGTCCATTTTCTCCACCTTTACCATGGTGAGTGCCGAGCAAGAGAACGCTTATGATTCCGCAGAAGACGGTGACGTATTGTATACCGTGAATTTTAACGGTGAGCCCGGTGTATTTGAGCCCGACACGTTCACCGGCATGCCCGACGCTTACGTCTCCGGCGACGGCGCCACCATGCAGCTCATTGCCATGGAGGATGCAACCGCCACCATGTGGGGCGGTGCCATTCAAACACTCCCTCTCAATGAAAATACCAAATATACCATTTATTATTCGGTCACCCGTACCGCCGGTGACGGCAGCGGTCTTTACGTGGACGGCGTTTACGGTGTATACGGCTACAACAACCGCTGCAAGATTCACGAAGGCAAGAGCGGTTTAAGCGGCAGAGCGTACACCTACTTTGAAGAGGCAGGGCTGAACCTGACGCTGCCCGAAACCGGCACCATCACGCAGGAGTATGCACTCGAGGTCAACGGCTCCAATGCCACGATGGCACACTACATCAAGGACAATTCCGGCGAATACGTTCTGATTCAGGCAAGCTACCCCTATGATGACATTGAGTTCCAAAGTGACAAACTGGGTGTGTACTTCTACACTTACTACGCCGATCACATGTCCATCTTCAGCGACTGCTATATCGTCAAGGGACTTTCTTTCGGAGTGGATGACAGACTTCCTCCCGAGGAGATACCCGAGGGATGTGTCAACACCAAGCTGGAGCTTGGTGAAAAGACCCGCAAGCTAAACCTGATCACCGCGTCCAAGCACTTGGATGAGGTCTATTATGCACCCGAAGATGAGGCGGAGCCGTGGGACGGTGTCAGAATGGGCATCACGGACGGCACGGATCCTTTTTTGACGATTGACTGGGCGGCGTATATTTACAAAGCGAATTTGGAATATATCGATTCTCAAGCATACCCCTTCGTAGCGTTCAAGCTCAAGGTAGTGGGATCTGCAAGTGATTTTGAGCTGTTCTATTGCGCAGGCGATGTCCGCCAGCCATCCGCAGATTATTCTGACCTCACTTACTATAACTGTGAGTTCACAGGAGAGGTGGAATACATCCTGTTTGACCTGATCGATATGTGCGAGGGCGACTACAACCGTATAAGACTTGACGTTGTGGGTGCGGACGAGAATACTGAAGTATATCTGTATGAAGTAGCAATGTTCGCAACCGAGAAGGAAGCTTTGGTATACATGGGCTTGCTCGACCCCGAGGCAGAGCCTACAACCGAGGCAGAGACCGAAGCTCCCACCGAGCAGACGACCGAGCAAGAAACCGAAGCTACGACCGAAGCTCCGACCACAGCACCCGCTGATCAAGAGAAAAAAGGCGGATGCGGTTCCGTTTTGAGTGTCGGATTTGCAGCGGTATGCCTTGTAACGGTAAGCGCAATCTGCTTCAAGAAGAAAAAAGATTGATCCCTTCGCATGCGCTGATGCTTCGGTGTCAATGCAGCAATAAAAAAACGACGGCTTTTCTCCAAAGGAAAGGCCGTCTTTCTTTATTCTTGTTTATGATAGCAAAAGAGAGTCGAGATCATACGGTTCCGGGCTGTTCTTCTACGCATGTAGGGGCGATTCACGAATCGCCCGCCTTGTCCGTTGGGGTATTATGTGAGGAAAATTTCTCCGTTCTTTTTGGGCAAGTAGCCGCAAAAGAAGAACATATTTGCTTCGCAAATCAAACGGCGATGGGATTGTTTCGCTCGTTGCGACGAGCGACGAGGGCTTCGCGCCCTCGACCTGCGCAAACTTTTGAAAAAGTTTGATCAAAACTTTTCAGCGATTTACAGCAACACGAAATGATTCTTGCGGCAATCGATCACGCCTTCGCGTTTAAGCTTGCTGATCTCCGCCGAAAGTCCGCTGCGGTCTACCTCCAGATAATCCGCCAATTCCTGTCTGTCAAACGGAATGTCAAACTCCGCCTTGCCCGTCTGCTGCTCCATATGCGCAAGATATGCAAGCAATTTTTCCCTTGTCGAACGCTTGCCTGTAATCTCCAGCTTGGAATAGACCATAATATTCTTAAGCGCCAGATCACGCATCAGATTATAGATCATGCGTCTGTGAAACTCGCAGCCGTTGGAGCAGGTGTGCAGCACGTGCGTGCTATCGATCAACAGCACCTCGCACGGCTCGTTTGCCACCACCGACACGGGTAGGGTCTTCTCCCCTGCGCAGGCAAACGCTTCCCCAAACAGCTCTCCGGGCGTCACGCCCGACACAATGCTGCGGTTGCCGTAATAATCGTGCCTGATGATCTGCGCAGATCCCGAAAGCAAGATCCCGAAATACCTTGCGGGCGACCCTTCGGCAAAAATGGTATATTTTTTATCAAATTCCGCTCTCCTTGCGCCAAGGCAGGACAGCATGGCGATCAGCTGTTGATCCTCGATCTGATCAAACAGAGAGCATTTTCTTAAAATTCCAAAATATTTTTTCAAAATTTTCTCCTTTTGTTGAAAATTCAACAGACTTTGTGCTTTGATTATACTATAATAAGCACAGAAAAGCAAGAGGGTTTACAAAAAAATCCGAAAGGAGATACTCATGAAAAGACGCATGATCAAAATAGATAAGCAAAAATGCAACGGCTGCGGCGCATGCGCCACAGCATGCCACGAGGGTGCGATCGGTATGATCGACGGCAAGGCAGAGCTTATGCGAGAGGATTTCTGCGACGGTCTGGGCGATTGCCTGCCCGCCTGCCCCACCGGTGCCATCTCCTTTGAGGAGCGCGAAGCCCCCGCCTACGACGAGCAAGCGGTTGCCCGCGCAAAGGCTGCCAAAGCAAGTGCTTGTGCCTGCCCCGGCAGCGCATCACGCAGCATGCGCCGCGAGAGCAGCGCCCCTGCACAGCGTGTAAGCATGGGAAGTCAGCTTGCGCAATGGCCCTGCCAGATCAAGTTAGTGCCCGTCCACGCGCCTTACTTTGACGGTGCAAACCTGCTCATCGCTGCCGATTGCACCGCCTACGCTTACGCAAACTTCCACGCTGATTTCATGAAAAACCACATCACGCTGATCGGCTGCCCTAAGCTGGACGCTGTGGATTACACCGATAAGCTGACCGCCATCATCGCCGAGAACAACGTAAGGAGCGTCAAGGTGGTGCGCATGGAGGTTCCCTGCTGCGGCGGTATTGAAAACGCTGTCAAGCGCGCCCTGCAGGCAAGCGGAAAATTCATTCCCTGGCAGGTGATTACCATCACCACCGACGGCAAAATCGCAGACTGATTTGAAAAAAATCTTGACCCGACAAGACAATCGTGATACAATATACATACAGTAATAATTAAGGAGAGCTTTCGAATGAACATCACCAAGGATATCAGATATATCGGCGTAAACGACAGAGGAATCGACCTGTTTGAGGGTCAGTACCGCGTGCCGAGCGGCATGTGCTACAACTCCTACGCCATCGTAGACAACTTCATTGCCATTATGGACACCGTTGACGCGGGCTTTACCCACGAATGGCTGGACAACATCCGCGACGTGCTGGACGGCCGCGCCCCCGATTATCTGATCGTGCAGCACATGGAGCCCGACCACTCGGCAAACATTTTGCAGTTTGCCAAGGCGTACCCGGGGGCAACCATCGTTTCCTCCTCCAAGGCGTTTGCCATGATGCAAAATTTCTTTGGCACCGACTTTGCTGACCGCCGCATCGTGGTGGGTGAGGGTGACGTGCTGGACCTTGGTTACCACAAGCTGACCTTTGTAACAGCTCCCATGGTGCACTGGCCCGAGGTCATCGTGACCTACGACTCCACCGACAAGGTGCTGTTCTCTGCCGACGGCTTTGGCAAGTTTGGCGCATACGACGCGCAAGAGCCCTGGGCGGACGAGGCAAGACGCTACTATATCGGCATTGTGGGCAAGTACGGTGCGCAGGTGCAGGCACTGCTCAAAAAAGCAGCTGCCCTTGATATCGAGATCATCTGCCCCTTGCACGGTCCCGTGCTTTCCGAAAATCTTGGTTACTACCTCGGTCTTTACGACACCTGGTCAAGCTACCGCCCCGAGCAGGACGGCATCGTGATTGCATATACCTCGGTATACGGCAACACCGGCAAGGCAGTTGCCATGCTTGCGGAAAAGCTGAAAGCAAACGGTGCGCCCGCTGTGGTTGTGCACGACCTTGCAAGATGCGATATGGCAGAGGCGGTTGCCGATGCCTTCCGCTACAGCAAGTTAGTATTGGCAACCACCACCTACAACGCAGACATCTTCCCCTTCATGCGTGAGTATATCAACCACCTGACCGAACGCAACTTCGGGGGGCGCACGGTGGGCATGATCGAAAACGGCAGCTGGGCACCCCAGGCAGTCAAGGTCATGAAGAACATGCTGGAGAAGAGCAAGGATATCACCTACACCGACACCATGGTCAAGATCAAATCCGCGTTGAACGCCGAGAGCACCGAGCAGCTGAGCCAAATGGCAAACGAGCTGTGCCGCGAATACCTTGCGCAGCGCGACGAGACCGCCAACAAAAACGATATGAACGCACTGTTCAATATCGGCTACGGGCTTTACGTCATTACCTGCCACGACGGCAAAAAGGATAACGGTCTGATCGTCAACACGGTCACGCAGGTGACCAACACCCCCAACCGTCTGGCGGTGACCATCAATAAGGAAAACTACTCTCACCACGTCATCAAGCAGACCGGCAAGATGAACATCAACTGCCTCTCAACAGACGCCCCCTTCTCGGTTTTCGAGACCTTCGGCTTCCAGAGCGGCAGAAACGTGGATAAATTCAAGGACTGCACGCCGCTGCGCTCGGATAACGGACTCGTGTTCCTGCCCCGATACATCAACTCGTTTATGTCTCTGGTCGTGGAGCAATACGTGGATCTTGGCACGCACGGCATGTTTATCTGCTCAATCAGTGAGGCGCGCGTCATCTCGGACCGCGAGACCATGACCTACACCTACTATCACCAGCACGTTAAGCCCAAGCCCAAGACCGACGGCATCAAGGGCTACGTTTGCACCATTTGCGGCTACGTCCACGAGGGCGAGCTGCCCGAGGATTTCGTTTGCCCGCTTTGCAAGCACGGTGCCTCGGATTTCGTTGAAATTCAATAACCCCGATATAAAATAAAAATTCATTTACAAAAAGGAGATTTTATGATGTCTAACACCAATTTCTATATTTGCGAAAAGTGCGGCAACCTCGTAGGTGCCATCCATGAATCCGGCGTTCCCATGAAGTGCTGCGGTCAGAGCATGACCAAAATTGAGGCAGGCGTAGTTGAAGCAAGCCGCGAAAAGCACATTCCCGTAGCAGTCGTTGAGGGCGACAAGGTGATCGTTGAGGTCGGCTCCGTTGCACACCCCATGGCAGAGGAGCATAGCATTGAATGGGTATACCTGCAGACCGACAAGGGCGGCCAGCGCAAGAACCTGAACCCCGGCGAAGCTCCCAAGGCAGTTTTCGCTCTGGCTGACGAGACGCCCGTAGCAGTTTACGCTTACTGCAACCTGCACGGTCTTTGGAAGGCTGAAATTTAATCAAAAAGAAGGAGGACACACCATGCTGAATGCTAAGGTTCGCGATCTGCTGAATCAGCAGATCAACAAGGAATTCTACTCCGCATATCTCTACCTCGATTTTTCCAACTACTTCAAGGCTGCGGGTCTTGACGGCTTTGCCAACTGGTATATGATCCAGGCGCAGGAGGAACGGGATCACGCCATGCTGTTCTACACCTACCTGCAGAACGAAAACGCTACCGTAACGCTGGAGGCAATCGACAAGCCCGACAAGGTGTTCGAGTGCCATATGGACGTGCTCCGTGCAGGACTTGCACATGAGGAATACGTCACCTCGCTGATCAACGACATCTATGCAGCAGCTTACGACGTGCGCGACTTCCGCACCATGCAGTTCCTTGACTGGTTTGTCAAGGAGCAGGGCGAGGAGGAGACCAACGCCAACGATATGATCACCAAAATGGAGCTGTTCGGCTCCGATCCCAGAGGGCTGTACCTGCTCAATCAGGAGCTTGGGGCAAGAATTTACTCTGCGCCCTCTCTGGTACTGTAATGACGGCTGTATGCCGTCATTACGGTGAAATATTTCGCCACAACGGCGAAATGTGAAATGTTTCGCCCCAAGGCGAAACGTGAAATTTCCGCTTCGCGGAAGTGAAATATTCCGCATGCTGCGGAATGTTGCGGTAGAAATTTGCCGGATGGCAAATTTCAAATCATCAAAAAAAGCAAAAAGGAGATTTATGACTATGGCTAAATACGTATGCGGCGCTTGCGGCTGGGAATACGACGAGGAGCTGGGTGCTCCCGAGCACGGCATTGCCCCCGGCACCAAGTTTGAGGACCTGCCCGAGGATTTTGAATGCGTTCTTTGCGGCGTAGGCAAGGAGCTCTTTGAAGAGGCATAAAATATAAAGGGGCTGGCAAGGTCAGCCCCTCTTGCACATCTTTACATTTTGGAGACGACATATGGAACTTGTACTTCTGACCGCGCTTGGCGTGGGCGGTGCGACCGCCATCGGTGCTTTGATCGGCTTTATATTCAAGAAAATATCGCACGCGTTTTCGGACATCGTGCTCTCCTTTGCCGCGGGCGTTATGCTGGCGGCTGCGGTGCTTGGTCTGATCCTGCCCTCTGCCGAGCATGGCATGGAGCAAATGGGCGCGTGGGGCATACTTATGACGCTGGGCGGCATTTTCGCGGGAGCGGTCTGCTTGAACCTGATCGACAAATTAGTCCCCCACCTGCACAAGCTTGCGGGTGTGGAGGCAGAGTCGCACAACAACGCCAATCTTTCGCGCGTGCTGTTATTCGTGACCGCCATTGCCATCCACAATCTGCCCGAGGGCATTGCGGCGGGCGTGGGCTTTGGCGCAGGCGACACCTCGCAGGCACTTATTATTGCGGGTGGTATTGCTCTGCAGAATATCCCCGAGGGTATGGTCATCATCGGGCCTATGTTGGCTGCAGGCGTCAAGCCGGGCAGAACCTTGGGCATTGCTCTTCTGACCGGTCTTGTTGAGGTCGTCGGCACGCTGCTTGGCTACTTTGCGGTCAGCATCGCGTCCGCCATTCTTCCCTTTGCGCTTGCCTTTGCGGGCGGCACCATGCTGTACGTCATCAGCGATGAAATGATTCCCGAGACCCACGCGCACGGGCATCAACGTGGCGCGACCTACACCCTTTTGGTGGGATTTTGCGTCATGCTGGTTACAGACGTGTTGCTGGGTTGATGTTTTTGCGGACAGTCGAGGACGCCTGTCCCTACGACGGTTGGTGCAGCGGGAGCAAGTCCCCGAGTCATTAAGCGGGCACCTCAACGATGCGGGTACGCGTCAAAAAGGCATCCCCCGGGGGGGAAGCTGGCGCGCAGCGACTGAAGGGGAATGCGAAAGCTTAGGCTTGAATTCTTATACCCGAACGGCCAACCGCGCCGTTTAGTCCGCAACTCCCCTCCAGTCGCTGCGCGACAGCTTCCCCTCGGGGG
>JAZOVZ010000079.1:0-31630 GCA_045658965.1 Eubacteriales bacterium | reverse complement strand
CTCGTGTCGCTTTTACCCTTCGACAATGCGATAGCGCTCTGCTCGATAAAGGGTAAGGACCTTAAGTCCAAGTTTACCAACCCCCACAACTCCGACTATTACATTGCCTACGGCGACTACGACCTCTCCACCATAGAGGACGGCAAGACCTATTACATCGTCGTGGATCAGTACACCTCCACCTATAGCTGGAACAACATTACCGAGATAGAGATTTCGGGCGACAGCTTGTATGCGAGGGATTTGGTTGCCGACTTCATCTCCAAAGGTGGCTGGAGTTGATAAATTTGTGAATATGACGCGTTTTCCTACCTCGACGTATTCATATACGCCTTTTGGAGCACCTGCGACAAAGCAGGTGCGCCAACTCTATTCGCCTACGGCGAGTGATATGCACTTCGTGCGTGATATGTCCTTTGGACGTGATATGCGCTACGCGCGTTGGAAGAAAGAGGCGAATAGAATATCACTGCGACCAGCGGGAGCAATATCACTTTTGCGGAGCAAAAATATCACGCCGAGCCGTGCGAGGCATATCACTTCTCAACAATTACCGCCCGACAGAACACCGTAAGGTGTAACACACTATACCTTGCAGGCAAGGCGTGTGAAAAGGAGTACGAACAAAATTGTCCGTACTCCTTTTTCTTTGTTCGGCAGTTCAAAATCTGCTTTATGGTAGGAACCCCTCGGTGCTCTCTTTTTTAGTGATGAGTGATGAGTTTGCTGCGCAAACGTTATAAGCTTGCTGCGCAAGCGTTATGATATGCTCGCCCTTGTAATATCAAACTGCCCAACGGGCATCATAACTTGGCAAAGCCAATCATAACTCATAACTCGCCCTATGGGCGATCATAACCGACGTTCCGTGGGCGGAACGTCAACCGCCACACACGCGGCTATGATATGCCCCGGCTTATACGGCTTGATCTTTGCCGCAACTGCCGAGAGGGTCGAGCCGGTGGTGACTACGTCATCCACGAGTATCACGCACTTCCCTTTCAGACTCGCGCAATGCTTGGGCACGGCTTCAAAGGCGGCAAAGGCATTCTTGGCTCTTTGCTCCCCACCCAACATCTTTTGCACACTGCCACCCGTACGGCGCACCATTTGGGTGGGTTTGGGCATGTCAAGCTCGCGCGCAAGGGCTTTGCACAGCCCTTTTGATTGGTCAAATCCGCGCTCTCGCAAGGATTTTTTGGAGCGCGGTGCCCACACAAGCACGGTGTTCTCGCGCGTCTGCCCCAAGCGCACCAGCTGTTCTTCTATTTTGGGCGCAAGCTCGCGGGCAAGATGCGCCTGCAATTCCGCGCTTTCCTTATCCTTGAGCTTGAAAATGACGCGGCTTGCCACACTCTGCGGCTTTTGCGGGTCATACTCGGTCAGCTTGAGCAAGGTGTCCACGCCATGCCGCGCAAGCATGGGAACAGAGCGTTTGCAATCGGCTACGGGATAACCGCAGCAATGGCAAAGCGCATTCTTGTGAGAGTCCCATTTGACCTTGCACGCTTGACACAAGGCAAGCGGCACGTCCCTGTCCGCTCCGCCCAGCAGCACACCGCAAGACGCGCAGCGCGGCGGGTACAACAGGCGACGCAAGACAACGCCCGCGCTCACCTCTCCACCTCGGTGCGCAATCTTTGCGCAAGCCCCGTATAGCGCATGGACTGGCGGTTATTGCCCACCATTTGCGCTACGACCTCTTGTCTGCCCACGAAAATGACCATATTCTGTGCACGCGTGACCGCAGTATACAGCAGATTTCGCGTCAGCAGCATGGGAGGCGCTGCATACATCGGCACAATGACAATGGGGTACTCACTACCCTGGCTCTTATGCACCGTAATGGCATACGCGTGCTCCAAGTCCTCCAAGGAGGAAAAATCATACTCGACCATGCGATCGTCAAACTCAATATCCATGACGCGATCCGCTGCGTGAATGCGGCGAATGACGCCCATGTCTCCGTTGAAAATACCGCTGCCCTGCTGCCCGTCGGTGCGCTCCCACACCACGTCGTAGTTGTTGCGCACCTGCATGACGCGGTCGCCCTCGCGGAATACGGTATCGCGGTAGGTGTACTCGCGCTTACCCTTATCGGGCGGGTTCATGCGGCTTTGCAGCAAGAGATTGAGGTGATCCGTGCCGCCCTCACCGCGGCGCGAGGGCGTGATGATCTGCGTGCCGGTTCTTGCCATTTCCCCGTAGGTACGGGGCAGGCGGTTTTGGTACAGATCCGCAATCGTTGCCGCGATCTCGGCATCGCTCTGCCGCGGCAGGAAGAAAAAGTCGTTATTTTTCACGCTCAAATCGGGCATATTGCCTTTATTGATGGCGTGCGCATTGGTCACGATCAGCGACTGTTGCGCCTGGCGGAAAATCTCGTCCAGACAAACGGTGGAAAAGCGTCCGCTTTCGATCAGATCGTGCAGCACGTAGCCCGCGCCGACGCTGGGCAGCTGATCCGCGTCACCGATCAGAATAAAGCGCGCGCCCGGCTTGACCGCCTTGAGCAAGTGGCACATCAAGGCGTTGTCCACCATAGACGCCTCGTCCACGATGATGACGTTCTCTTCAAGCAGATCCTGCTGGTTCTTGCGGAATTTGCCGCCCGTCTCATCGTCACCCGAAAACTCCATTTCCAAGAGTCTGTGAATGGTCTTTGCCTCGGTCTGGGTAGACTCGGACAAACGCTTTGCCGCTCTGCCCGTGGGCGCGGCAAGCGCGACCTTATGCCCCATGCCCTTGAAAATATCGATCAGCGCACGCACAACGGTGGTCTTACCCGTACCGGGACCGCCCGTCAGGATCATGACGCCGCTCTCCAGCGCTGCGTAGATCGCCTTTTTCTGCATGGTAGCGTACTGCATGCCGCTCTTGCGCTCTTCGTTTTTGATAAACGCGTGCACGTCGCCCGCGTCTACCGACGCGCAAAGCTTGTCAAGCAACACCAGCTTTTCGGCAATATACACCTCTTGCGCGTACACGCGGCTGTCGTAGAGATACTGCGTGCCGTCAAACATGGAATAGCACACGCGGTTGTCGCCCAGCAAACGGCTGACCGCCGCGTCGGCTGCGCTCTCCTCCACGCCAAGCAGCTTTGCAGCACCCGCGACCAATTTGTCGCGCGGCAGGCACACGTGCCCGTTTTGCGCGCTGTTGGCGCGCAGCATATAGAGAATACCGCTCTTGATCCTCTCCTCGTGATCCCCCGCCATGCCCAGACTCTGCGCCATGGCATCCGCGCGCTCGAAGCCAATGCCCTCGACCTCGTTACACAGTCTGTAGGGATTAGCGCGCGCGATATCCACCGCCGAGCCGCCCCATTTTTTATAAATACGCACGGTCAATGCCGCACCGAAATAATCACGGAAGAACATCATAGCCGAGCGAATGCCCGCCTTTTCGTTGAAATCCTTGCCGATCTCCTTGGCTTTTTTCATGGTAATGCCCGAGATCTCAGCAAGCCACTCGGGGTGGTTTTCCATGACCTCCAAGGTATCCTCGCCAAAGCGTTGCACGATCTTTTGCGCGGTCTTGGGACCCACACCCTTGATTGCGCCCGATGCAAGATAGCGCAACACGCTCGACGCGTCCGCAGGCATTTCGCGCTCATAGGATTCCACGCGGAATTGCGTGCCGTATTTGGGATTGTGCACCCATTTGCCCCAGGCGTTGATACGGTCGCCCTCGGCAACGTACGGCATCGTGCCCACGATGGTGATCAGCTCGTCGTCATCCGTACCGAAATCGCAGATGGCATAGCCGTTATCCTCGTTGGCATAGATGACGTGCTCAATGCTGCCCGACAGCTTGACCAGCCCGCGCTCGTCCTGCTCTTGCATATACTCTTGATTGTCCTGCATTTTGCCGTGCACTCCTTTCCCTTTTGATCAGTAAATCACTCTGTATTCCGCTCCGTAATACGCCAGCAGCTCCAATACCTGCCGGCTCGGCACACCGTCCCTGCCGATCACGCCATCCAACAACGAGGCGTCGATCAGCACCACGATGCGGCGCATGCCTTTACGAAAAAATGCGGAACGCGCCTCATGCAACAGCACGTCAAGCAGTTCCGCATCTTTTTGATTTCTCAGCTCAATGGCAGCCACCACTCTTCCCGATGAGAAAAACGCCTCGATCGGAAATTTGACAGCACACCACAGCCCAAACACCGCAAGCATGGACACAGCCAGCGCAAGCAGCGTATCAATGATTTCCATTTTATCACCCCCCGCACAGTATATGCGAGGGAATATTTTTATGTTAGATTAAAGCAGCTCTGCAGCCAGTACGGGTGCAAGATCCTTTGCTTCCCAAGGTGCATTAACGTCTTCTCTGCCCATGTGACCGTAAGCGGCAACTGCCGAATAAATGGGTCTGCGCAGATCAAAACGCTTGATGATGGCTGCGGGACGCAGGTCTACGTGGCGCAGTACCGCCTCGGAGATCTTTTCCTCGTCAACCTTAGCAGTGCCAAAGGTGTCGATCATCACGGATACGGGCTTTGCAACGCCGATGGCGTACGCAACCTGTACCTCGCACTGGTCAGCCAAGCCTGCAGCAACTACGTTCTTTGCAATGTACCATGCAGCGTAGGATGCGGAACGGTCCACCTTGGTCGGGTCCTTACCCGAGAATGCACCGCCTCCGTGGCGTGCGTAACCGCCGTAGGTGTCAACGATGATCTTTCTGCCGGTCAAGCCGGTATCGCCTGCAGGGCCGCCAATGACGAATCTGCCGGTGGGGTTGACGTAGATCTTGGTATCAGCATCGATCAGATGTGCGGGCACGATGGGCTCGATGACGTGCTTGATCATGTCTGCACGGATCTGCTCAACCTCTACCTCGGGGCTGTGCTGGGTGGAAATAACCAGCGCGTCCACGCGAACGGGCTTGCCATCGTGATACTCTACGGTCACCTGGGTCTTGCCGTCGGGACGCAGATAGGTCAGCATGCCGTTCTTGCGTACCTCGGTCAGACGAAGTGCCATCTTATGTGCCAAGGAAATGGGCAGGGGCATCAGCTCCTCGGTCTCGTTGCATGCATAACCGAACATCAAGCCCTGGTCGCCTGCACCGGTGTCCAGACCGTCGGTATCCACGCCTGCCTTTGCCTCCAGCGATTTATCAACGCCCATTGCGATATCGGGGCTCTGCTCGTGGATCGAGTTGATCACAGCGCAGCTGTCGCAGTCAAAGCCGTACTTTGCGCGGTCGTAGCCGATCTCGCGAACGGTTTCTCTTACGATGCTCTGAATATCCACGTATGCGGAGGTAGTGATCTCACCCATAACGCATACAAGACCGGTGGTAACAAAGGTCTCGCAAGCAACGCGAGCCATGGGGTCAGCCGCCAGCATATTGTCAAGAACTGCGTCCGAGATTTTGTCGCAGATTTTATCGGGATGTCCTTCGGTTACACTTTCACTTGTAAACAGTACTTTTTTCATTATCTTTCCCTCTTTTTTATGTCAATTTTTTATTATCAAATTAAGAAGCTCAACCACTCGATGCCGCTTGACACGCCAAGGCAGATCAAGCTTACAATAACGCCTGCGATCATAACGCCAAGCAATGCGGAAAGCATAGCTCTCCAGAAGTTCATGCGAATGGTAGCGGCAACCAGCGAGCCTGTCCACGCACCTGTCACCGGCAACGGAATGGCGATAAAGAAGCAAAGCCCCCAAAATCCAAAGCGTTGGATCTTATCGGTGTTCTTTTCTGCCTTGCGACGCAGCCACGCTGCAAAAGCACGCACGAATTTGATAGGCATCTTTTCCATTATGGTCAGTACCTGTCGGATCAGCAGCAAAATGAACGGTACGGGCAGCATATTACCTGCAACGGCTAACAGATAGGTCAGCCACCAAGGCGTTTGCGGTTCTAAAAACCAGCCGAGCGGGATCGCCCCACGCAGCTCGATGACGGGCACCATGGAGCACAGAAAAATGCCCAGCTCCTTGCCGCCGCTCATCAAAAAATCAATTAAAGCTTGCTTGATAGCATCCATGTTTTACTCCAAACGGATATTTCCCTGTTTCCGCGCGTCAGACAAACCACTCGATCTTGCCGCCAAGCAGCACAAAGAACAGGATCAGCGATGCGACAACCAGCAGTGCGCCCGCAATAGTGATAAGCAGATTGGTCTTCCAAGTGCCCTTATGCGGCGTGCTGTCGGATTTTTGACCGGGCAGCTTGACGCGCGCATAGCGCAGCGCGGTGGAAACGGGTTTATATAAGATCAGCACCAGAGCGGCATTCATGACCGCCTTGGTCAGATTAAAAGGCAAAATTAAGGTGGGAAGCATTGCGGCAACGGTTGCCGTATCCACTCCCGGGGTGTACAGCGGTACGATCAGCAGATTCATGCCCAGCATGATCGCGGTCATACAGAAAACAGAGGAAACCAGACCGATCACTGCACCAAGCAGGTCACGGCGGTAGCGATAGATCAGCGATGCGACCACCGAAAAGGATGCCGACGACACGAAATTCATCAGAAATCCGTAAAAGCCGGTCTCGCTCACCGTGATCAGCTCCAGCAAAGCAGTCACAGCGGAAATCGTGACAGCCGCAACGGGACCGAACAAAAGTCCGCCGATCGTGATCAGGCAATCCTTGATATCAAAGGTGAGAAACGTCACCTTAATGTGGAACAGCGAGGTCGCTGCATACGCCAGCGCGCAAAACAGCGCGGTCATGACCATGAGCAAAATCTGTTCCTTGGTCGTTAGTTTTTGCGTTTTTTTCATAAAAAATCCCCCTTTTCAAAGCTTGGGGGAAAGGACAATTTGTCTGCCTGGCAGACGCTCTTATTCTTTCCCATCCGGACTGTACCGTCGGTCAGGGAATCTCACCCTGTCGGCTCTGCATATGACGCAGAGTTTGTAGACTATGTGCATGCACATTCACTACCGGTATGGAATTTCACCAATTCTCAAAAATAAAATGTGGGGGATGGGATGAAACTCATCCCATCCCCCGAAATTACGTTCAAATATTTATGATCGTAAATTAGTCGATGATAGCGGAAACGACGCCGGAACCAACGGTTCTACCACCCTCACGGATAGCGAAACGCAGACCCTCTTCGCAAGCGATGGGGGTGATCAGCTCAACGGTCATGTCAACGTTGTCACCGGGGCGGCACATCTCAACGCCTTCGGGCAGAGAGATAACGCCGGTAACGTCGGTGGTTCTGAAGTAGAACTGAGGTCTGTAACCAGCCAGGAAGGGCTTCTTACGGCCGCCTTCCTTCTCAGTCAGAACGTA
The DNA here is from genome assembly GCA_045658965.1 of Eubacteriales bacterium. Classification (GTDB taxonomy): domain Bacteria; phylum Bacillota; class Clostridia; order Oscillospirales; family CAG-272; genus SVQP01. The sequence goes on along the minus strand of JAZOVZ010000079.1, from coordinate 24,355 downwards.
TACGTGGCCAACGAACTTGGTGTGGGGGTTAACGGAACCGGGCTTAGCCAGAACCTGACCTCTTTCGATGCCGTCCTTAGCAACGCCGCGGAGCAGAGCACCAATGTTGTCACCAGCCTCTGCCTGGGGCAGCAGCTTGTGGAACATCTCGACACCGGTAACGGTGGTGGAAGTTCTCTCGTCGGACAGACCAACGATCTCAACAACGTCACCAACCTTGATGGTACCTCTCTCAACTCTACCGGTAGCAACAGTACCACGGCCGGAGATGGAGAATACGTCCTCAACGGGCATCAGGAAGGGCTTGTCAGACTGACGCTCGGGAGTAGGAATATACTCGTCAACATTCTGCATCAGCTCGAGAATGCAAGCATACTCAGGAGCTGATGTGTCGTTGTTTGTTGAAAGGAGTGCGTTTCTAGCTGAACCACGAATGATTGGAATGTCATCGCCTGGGAACTCATACTCGCTAAGAAGGTCACGAATTTCCATCTCAACGAGGTCAAGAAGTTCTGGGTCGTCTACGTCATCACACTTGTTGATGAATACGCAAAGAGCTGGAACACCAACCTGACGAGCAAGAAGGATGTGCTCACGAGTTTGAGCCATAGGGCCGTCTGTACCAGCAACAACGAGGATAGCACCGTCCATCTGAGCAGCACCAGTGATCATGTTCTTTACATAGTCAGCGTGGCCTGGGCAGTCAACGTGAGCGTAGTGACGGTTCTCAGTCTCGTACTCAACGTGTCTGGTGTTGATTGTGATACCTCTTGCTCTTTCCTCGGGAGCGTTGTCGATCTGGTCGTATGCCATGAACTCAACGTTGCCCTGGCCCAGAGACAGAGTCTTGGTGATAGCAGCGGTCAGAGTGGTCTTACCGTGGTCAACGTGACCGATGGTACCAATGTTAACGTGGGGCTTGGTTCTTTCAAATGTTTGCTTTGCCATTTTGAAAATCCTCCGTAAATATTCTTTCTTTAAATTTTTGTTTGTTTTTTACGTCAATCAGTCGTTCTTAGCACGGCTCTTGACAATGGTTTCCTGAATGGACTTGGGTACCTCAGCGAAGTGGCTGGGCTCCATGGAGTAGATGCCACGGCCCTGGGTCTTGGAACGCAGGTCGGTAGCATAACCGAACATCTCGGACAGCGGCACGTGAGCGATGATCTCCTCAACGCCACCGGTGCGAGCTTCCATAGTGCTGATCTGACCACGACGGGAGTTGAAGTCACCAATAACTTCACCCATGTAGTCCTCGGGAACAATGGTAACGACCTTCATCATAGGCTCGGTGAGCACGGGGTCTGCCTTACGCATAGCTTCCTTGAATGCCATAGAACCGGCAATCTTGAACGCCATTTCGGAAGAGTCGACTTCGTGGTAAGAACCGTCGTAAAGGGTTACCTTAACGTCAACTACGCTGTAGCCTGCGAGTACACCGCTCTGCATTGCGCCCTGAATACCGGCGTCAACTGCGGGGATGTATTCCTTGGGGATAGAACCCCCAACGGTAGCGTTAACGAATTCATAACCCTTACCGGGCTCGTTGGGCTCAACGATGATCTTGACGTGACCGTACTGACCGGAACCACCGGACTGACGCTTGTACTTGCACTCATGGTCAACCTTCTTGCGGATGGTTTCCTTGTATGCAACCTGGGGCTTACCAATGTTTGCCTCAACCTTGAACTCGCGCAGAAGTCTGTCAACGATGATCTCAAGGTGGAGCTCACCCATACCAGCGATAATGGTCTGGCCGGTCTCTTCATCAGTGTAGGTCTTAAAGGTGGGGTCTTCCTCAGCCAGCTTGGACAGAGCAATACCCATCTTTTCCTGGCCCGCTCTGGTCTTAGGCTCGATAGCCTGACGGATAACGGGTTCGGGGAATTCCATGTTCTCCAGAATGATAGGCTTCTTCTCATCGCAGAAGGTATCACCCGTGGTGGAGTAACGGATACCGATTGCAGCTGCGATATCGCCGCTGAAGCATGCGTCGATGTCCTTACGGTCATTTGCATGCATCTGCAGGATTCTACCCAGACGCTCGCGCTTACCCTTGGTAGAGTTGTACACGGTGTCGCCTGCGTTGATTACGCCCGAGTATACGCGGAAATAGCAAAGCTTTCCTACGAAGGGGTCGGTCATAATCTTGAATGCCAGTGCGGACATGGGAGCTTCATCGGATGCTTCTCTGCTGTCTTCCTCGTCGGTATCGGGGTTTACACCGGTTACGGGAGGAATATCCAGAGGAGAAGGCATATAGTCGATAACTGCGTCAAGCAGCTTCTGAACACCCTTGTTACGGTAAGAGGTACCGCAAACAACGGGAACGATTCTGTTGTCGATGCACGCCTTGCGCAGTGCACCCTTGATTTCCTCTTCGGTGAGCTCTTCATCGCAGAGGAACTTTTCCATCAGCTCGTCATCCTGCTCTGCAGCTGCCTCTACCATCTTTGCACGGTATTCCTGAGCAAGCTCCAGCATATCTTCGGGGATGGGCTCGATTCTGATGTCCTTACCAAGGTCGTCATAGTAAACAACTGCTTCCATCTTGACGAGGTCAATGATGCCGCGGAAGGTCATCTCCTTGCCGATAGGCAGCTGGATCGGGATTGCATTGGTATGCAGTCTCTCTTCCATCATGCCCAGCACGCGGTAAAAGTCCGCGCCGGTGATGTCCATCTTGTTTACATATGCCATTCTCGGTACACGGTATTTGTCTGCCTGTCTCCAGACAGTTTCGGACTGAGGTTCAACGCCACCCTTAGCGCAGAATACGGTCACTGCGCCGTCAAGCACACGCAGAGATCTCTCAACCTCTACGGTAAAGTCAACGTGGCCGGGGGTGTCGATCAGGTTCAGACGGTGACCCTTCCACACGCAAGTAGTTGCTGCGGAAGTAATGGTAATACCTCTCTCCTGCTCTTCTTCCATCCAGTCCATCGTAGCGGCGCCCTGGTGTACCTCACCCAGCTTATGAGTCTTACCTGTGTAGAACAGGATTCTCTCAGAGGTGGTGGTTTTACCGGCATCGATGTGCGCCATGATACCGATGTTTCGCGTATTTAAAAGCGAATATTCCCTAGGCATATTCTAACGGTCTCCTTGATAAAATTAATACCTGTAGTGTGCGAAAGCCTTGTTGGCTTCTGCCATTCTGTGAGTTTCTTCCTTCTTCTTGAATGCGCCACCGGCATTGTTGATAGCGTCCATCATCTCACCTGCGAGACGCTCTGCCATGGTAGCCTCTCCGCGCTTTCTTGCATATGCAACCAGCCAGCGGAGTCCAAGGGTCTGCTTGCGGTCAGCTCTAACTTCCATCGGTACCTGGTAAGTGGAACCACCTACACGGCGAGCCTTTACTTCCAGCTCGGGCATGATGTTGTCAAGAGCAGCCTGGAACACCTCAAGGGGATTCTTGCCCTGCTTTGCTTCGATGATCTCAAATGCATCGTAAACAATCTTCTGAGCAACTCCCTTCTTGCCGTCATACATCACGTTGTTGATCAGCTTGGTAACAAGCTTGGAATTGTACAACGGATCCGGCAATACATCTCTTTTGGATATACGACCTCTTCTCGGCACTGTACTTCCCTCCTTCATCAAATTTTTAAAATGAGATCATTGGTACTCAAAAGCAATCTTCTGTTAGCACGCGTCGGTCGTTTTATATAAACATTAAATTTACTAAAACTTCAGACGGTCCAAAAATGCTTTATACCTGTTGTTTTGTCCCCCGAATTACTTCTTCTTGGGAACCTTAGCGCCGTACTTGGAACGGCTCTGTGCACGGTTTGCAACACCCTGAGCATCCAGAGTACCGCGGATAATGTGGTAACGTACACCGGGCAGGTCTCTTACTCTACCGCCTCTGATGAGGACAACGGAGTGCTCCTGCAGGTTGTGGCCGATACCGGGGATATAAACGGTTGCCTCGAGGCCGTTGGTCAGTCTAACTCTTGCAATCTTACGCATAGCGGAGTTAGGCTTCTTAGGGCTGGTCGTGGAAACCTTGGTGCAAACACCTCTCTTTTGGGGAGATGCCTGATCGGTGGGAACGTTGTTCAAAGTGTTGAAGCCCTTCTGCAGCACGGGTGCCTTGGACTTGTACACCTTATCGCTACGACCCTGTCTGACGAGCTGGTTAAAGGTTGGCATACTTCCTTGTCTTCCTCCTTCTTCAGAAATTTAATGTTTATATACAGACGCAGCATGCTGCGAGACTGTCAAATTTCACATGTATACGCACTTTTGGGCACACTTTCCCTATGCGCACATACAACTTATTATAGCATTTCACTCTTTTTTTGTCAAGATGCAAAAACAGAGTGCTGAATTTTCTACGTTTTGCACAAATATGTTTTCTTGCATTTGTGTCCATTTTGACTTATTGCATGGGATTTGGGGCATTTTTCGCCTTCTCCCATACGCTACTTTGGGGAAACGCGGCGTTTTTCCGCGTTTCCCCTTGGTAATATTACATAGTTTTGCTATCTCAGATAGCCTGCTCGGAGCTCTTCTCCTCTTCGGCTTCAACGTGCTTGACGTCTACGTCGTGATAGCAACGCATACCCGTACCTGCGGGAATCAGCTTACCGATGATAACGTTTTCCTTCAGACCAAGCAGGTGGTCAACCTTACCGCGGATCGCAGCCTCGGTCAGCACCTTGGTGGTTTCCTGGAAGGATGCAGCGGACAGGAAGGACTCGGTCTGCAGCGATGCCTTGGTGATACCAAGCAGCACGGGAGAGCCTTCAGCCAACTTGAGCCAAGTCTCGCCTGCATTGATACGCTCGGTAACCTTGTTGTTCTCTTCCTCGAAGGTGTTCACGTCTACCAGTGCGCCGGTCAGCAGCTCGGAGTCTCCGTTATCCTCGATGCGGATCTTTCTGGTCATCTGACGTGCAATGATCTCGATATGCTTATCGTTGACGTTACACGACTGAGAACGGTAAACCTTCTGTACTTCCTTAATGATATACTCGTATACGGCGTCAAGACCCAGGATTCTCATGATATCGCCGGGAGCCTTGGAGCCCTCGGTCAGAGCCTGACCGCGCTCAACGTGTGCACCGTCAACAACTGCAAGACGCATACCGTAAGGAATGGTGTACTTGTGGAACTCATTGGTCTCATCCGCGGTAATGGACACGTCGTGCATACCGGGGATCTCACCGACCTGTACGTGAACCGTACCGGTCTGCTCTGCCATAATAGCAGCCTTCTTGGGCTGACGAGCCTCAAACAGCTCCTCAACACGAGGCAGACCCTGGGTAATGTCGCTACCTGCAACACCGCCCGAGTGGAAGGTTCTCATGGTCAGCTGGGTACCGGGCTCACCGATCGACTGAGCAGCGATGATACCGACTGCTTCACCGATCTGAACGGGCTTGCCCGATGCAAGGTCAGCACCGTAGCAGTGTGCGCACACACCGTACTTGGAGTGACACTGAATAACCGTTCTGATATATACCTGCTGGATGCCCGCAGCGGTGATTGCCTTTGCGTGCTCCTCGGTGATCATGGTGTCGTCCTCGACGATAACCTCACCGGTCGTGGGGTTGACCACGGGACCGATGGTGTATCTGCCCACGATTCTGTCGGACAGAGGCTCAAGAACGTTCTTATCCTTATCGTCAATGATATCGCTGACCCATGCGCCCTTGGTGGTGTCGCACTTGTCCTCGCGAATGATCATTTCCTGGGAAACGTCAACCAGACGGCGAGTCAGGTAACCGGAGTCTGCGGTACGCAGTGCGGTATCCGACAGAGACTTACGGGAGGAACGTGCACCCATGAAGTACTCCATGATGTTCAGACCTTCACGGAAGTTGGACTTGATAGGCAGCTCCACGGTCTTACCGTTGGTTGCAAACATCAGACCACGCATACCTGCCAGCTGACGCATCTGGGTCATAGAACCTCTCGCGCCGGAGTCTGCCATGATCTTGATAGGATTGTAGGTGCTGAAGCTGTTCTGCAGCGCCTTGGTAACGTCGTCGGTGGTCTTGTTCCAGATCTTGATAACGCCGTTGTAGCGTTCCTCGTTGGAAAGCTCACCGCGCAGATAGTGCTTGGTCAGAACGTCAACGTCCTTCTGTGCACTCTGCAGCATGCCCTTCTTCTCTGCGGGAATGGTCATATCGTAAACCGAGATAGAGAAGGATGCTCTGGTGGAGTACTTATAACCCATTGCCTTGATGTTGTCCAGCATCTCTGCGCAGATCGCGGGAGTGTGGACGCGGATGCAGTTATCAATGATCTGACCCAGCTGCTTCTTCTTGACGACCTGATCGATCTCAAGCTTGAACTCGTTGCCGGGGATGCTTCTGTCGATAAAGCCAAGGTCCTGAGGAATGGGCTGGTTGAAGATCAGGCGGCCCAGGGTCGCATCGATGATAGCGGTACGCATCTCACCGTTGATCTCCTTGGTAACTCTGACCTTGATCTTTGCATGCAGGCCGAGCTGACCGTTTGCATACGCCATCATAGCCTCATTGATATCGCGGTATACGCTGCCCTCACCGGGCTCACCGGGCTTTTCCATGGTCAGATAGTAGGAACCGAGGATCATGTCCTGCGTAGGAATGGTCACAGCCTTACCGTCCATGGGCTTAAGCAGGTTGTTTGCGGAAAGCATCAGGAAGCGTGCCTCTGCCTGCGCTTCTGCAGACAGCGGAACGTGTACAGGCATCTGGTCACCGTCAAAGTCTGCGTTAAACGCGGTACATACCAGCGGGTGCAGCTTGATGGCTCTGCCCTCTACCAGCACGGGCTCGAACGCCTGAATGGACAGACGGTGCAGAGTAGGTGCACGGTTGAGCAGTACGGGATGCTCCTTGATGACGTTTTCCAGTGCGTCCCAGACCTCGGGGAAGATTCTTTCGATCTTCTTCTGAGCGTCCTTGACGTTGGTAGCCTTACCCATCTCGACCAGTCTCTTGACCACGAAGGGCTTGAACAGCTCAAGCGCCATTTCTCTGGGCAGACCGCACTGGTAGATCTTCAGGGTAGGACCTACGACGATAACCGAACGTCCGGAGTAGTCAACGCGCTTACCCAGCAGATTCTGACGGAAGCGGCCCTGCTTACCACGAAGCATTTCGGAGAGCGACTTCAGCGCTCTGTTGGAGGGGCCCGTAACGGGCTTGCCGCGTCTGCCGTTGTCGATCAGCGCGTCTACTGCCTCCTGCAGCATTCTCTTTTCATTACGGATCACGATCTCGGGGGTACGGATCTCCATGAGCTTCTTCAGACGGTTGTTACGGCTGATGACGCGACGATAGAGCTCGTTTAAGTCAGAGGAAGCAAATCTGCCACCGTCCAACTGTACCATGGGTCGGATATCGGGAGGAATGACGGGAACTGCGTCCAGCACCATCCACTCCAGCTTGTTACCGGACTTGCGGAATGCCTCCACAACCTCCAGTCTCTTAATAATTCTTGTTTTCTTCTGCCCGGAAGCGGTCAGCAGCTCCTGCTTGAGCTGTACCGCGAGAGCCTCGACGTCAACGCCCTGCAAGAGCTCCTTGACTGCCTCAGCACCCATACCGACGCGGAAGTCGTTGCCGTACATTTCACGGTTGTCGTAGTATGCCTTCTCGGAAAGCACCATGCCCTTTTCCAAGGGGGTGTTACCGGGATCCAGCACGACGTTCTCGGCGAAATACAGCACCTGCTCCAGCTGCTTGGGGGAAATATCCAGCACCAGCGCCATTCTGGAGGGGATCGCCTTAAAGTACCAAATGTGGGATACGGGAGCGGCCAGCTCAATGTGACCCATTCTCTCACGTCTTACCTTTTTGGTAGTAACGTCAACACCGCACTTCTCGCAGCGGATGATCTCCTTGCTGTGAGAATTCTTATATTTGCCGCACATACAAGCGCCGTCCTTGGTAGGACCAAAGATGCGCTCGCAGAACAGACCGCCTACTTCCGCTTTGAGAGTTCTGTAGTTGATAGTCTCGGGCTTGTTAACCTCGCCGTAAGACCACTCTCTGATCATTTCCGGAGATGCCAGACCAATCTTGATCGAAGAAAATTCACTATGCTCCACAGCTGTTCTCCTAACTTAACAATAATTTATATTCAGGGAAATTACTCTTCCCCGTCGTAGTAGTCGTCGCTCTCGGACTCAAATCCGTCGAAGTATTCCTCTTCATCCTCAAGCGCTTCGCCATCCTCGTCCTCAAGAGTGAACGCGTCACGCAGATCACCCATCTGCAGCTTGTCGTCGCCCAGAGCTTCCTCAATGGCAGCACGGTCAGCCTTGTTGGTGAATGCGGGTCCGTCGTCGTCCTGGCACAGGGTGGAGAGCTGGATCTCCTCACCGTTCTGATCAAGCACGCGGATATCCAGAGCCAGAGCCTGCAGCTCCTTAACCAGCACCTTGAAGGATTCGGGCACACCCGGAGTGGGAATGTTCTGACCCTTGATGATGGCTTCGTAAGCCTTGCGGCGGCCTGCGATATCGTCCGACTTGACAGTCAGGATCTCCTGCAGGGTGTAAGCGGCACCGTATGCCTCCAGTGCCCAAACCTCCATCTCACCGAATCTCTGACCGCCGAACTGAGCCTTACCGCCCAAAGGCTGCTGAGTAACCAGCGAGTAAGGACCGTTGGAACGTGCGTGGATCTTATCGTCGACCAGGTGGTGCAGCTTGAGGTAGTACATAATACCTACGGTTACGGGGTTATCGAAGGGCTCACCGGTTCTACCGTCGTACAGAACCGTCTTACCGTCGAACAGCTTGAGTCTTCTTGCAAGGCGCATCTGTTCAATATATTCGGGATCGCTTCTCTCTTCGGGAGTCAGCAATCTGTAATCCTTGGTGCCGTCCTCGTTGACGATCTCCTCAAAGAGCTCCTTGCCCTCGGGGTTCTCGCCTGCGAACAGATCGCGGGAAAGTCCTGCCATACGCAGGCACTCGCTGATGTCGCGCTCGTTAGCACCGTCGAATACGGGGGTCATGATCTTCCAGCCCAGCTTTCTGGATGCAATACCCAAGTGAACCTCAAGCACCTGACCGATGTTCATACGGGAAGGTACGCCCAGGGGGTTCAGGACGATATCCAGAGGAGTACCGTCGGGCAGGAAGGGCATATCCTCGGGAGGCAGGATGCGGGATACGACACCCTTGTTACCGTGTCTACCTGCCATCTTGTCGCCCACAGAGATCTTTCTCTTCTGTGCGATATATACCTTAACAACCTTGTTAACGCCTGCGGGAAGCTCGTCGCCCTGCTCGTGAGAGAAGACGCGAACGTCCACGACTACGCCGCTCTCACCGTGAGGCAGACGCAGAGAGGTATCTCTGACTTCTCTTGCCTTCTCACCGAAGATAGCGCGCAGCAGTCTCTCTTCTGCGGTCAGCTCGGTCTCGCCCTTGGGCGTGATCTTACCAACCAGAATATCACCTGCTCTGGCCTCGGTACCCTTCTTTACGATACCCTCGGCGTTCAGATCCTTGAGTGCGTCGTCACCGACGTTGGGGATCTCGCGGGTGATCTCCTCCGGGCCGAGCTTGGTGTCTCTTGCCTCGTGGGAGTATTCCTCGATGTGCAGCGAGGTATAAACGTCGTCACGTACCAGTCTTTCATTCAGCAGAACTGCGTCCTCGTAGTTATAACCTTCCCAGGTCATAAAGCCGATCAGCGCGTTCTTACCAAGCGAAATCTCACCGTTGCTGGTAGCGGGACCGTCAGCGATGACCTGTCCTGCCTCCACGTACTGGTCCTTGTTCACCAGAGGTCTCTGGTTGAAGCAAGTGCCCTGGTTGGTACGCTTGAACTTGGAAAGTGTATAAACGTCCTTAATGCCGTTGTCGGTCACGATGGTGATCTTATCAGCCTCAACGCGCTCTACGCGACCTGCGTTCTTGGCTACGACTACGACACCGGAGTCAACAGCTGCCTTGTACTCCATACCGGTACCAACGATGGGGCTGTCGGTTACCATCAGCGGAACCGCCTGCTTCTGCATGTTGGAGCCCATGAGTGCACGGGAGTTGTCGTCGTTCTCAAGGAAGGGGATCATTGCGGTTGCAACGGATACCACCATCTTAGGAGAAACGTCCATATAGTCGATCTTGGAAACGTCGATTTCCAAAATCTCGGTCTTGTCACGTGCGGTGACCTTCTTATTGATAAAGTGGCTGCCCTCGTCCAGCGGCTCGTTTGCCTGCGCGATGATGTAGTTATCCTCAACGTCTGCAGTCATGTATTCCACTTCGTCGGTGACGATGTGCTCAACGGTACCGTCGTCCTTCTGCAGGTGTACAACCTTGCGGTAAGGAGCCTCGATAAAGCCGTAGTTGCTGATACGAGCATAGGTGGTCAGATAGGAGATCAGACCGATGTTAGGACCTTCGGGGGTCTCGATGGGGCACATACGACCGTAGTGGGTGTAGTGTACGTCACGGACGTCGAAGGATGCGCGGTCACGGGAAAGACCGCCGGGACCCAGTGCGGACAGACGGCGCTTGTGGGTCAGCTCTGCCAGGGGGTTATTCTGGTCCATGAACTGAGAAAGCTGAGAAGAGCCGAAGAACTCACGGATGACGGTTGCCACGGGACGGATGTTGATCAGCGCCTGAGGAGTCAGCTTTTCATTATCCTGCGTGGTCATTCTCTCCTTGATGATCTTATCCATTCTGGAGAAGCCGATGCGCAGCTGGTTCTGCAGCTGTTCACCGACGGAGCGGATACGACGGTTGCCCAAGTGGTCGATATCGTCCACGGTACCAACGTCGCTTGCCAGATTCAGAATATAGTTAATGGAAGCAAAGATATCATCCTTAGTGATGTGCTTGGGTGCAAGCTCACCGATTCTTTCCTTTGCAGCTTCCTTAATAGCGTCTACGTCACCGCCGCAAGCCTCTGCGATTTCAAGCAGCACGGGGATGCTTACCTTACCGGTAATGCCGCAGTCCTCGAGGTCATAACCCAGGATATACTTGGGCTCGATGGTGTTGTTGGACAGGATCTTGATGACCTTGCCGTTATCCAGCTCGATGAACGCCTCGTTAACGCCTGCATTCTCTGCCTCGATCGCCATGTCGCGGGTCAGCACACTGCCCTTTTCAAACAGAACCTCACCGGTCAGGGGGCTGACGAGGTCAGCTGCCAGCTTGCGGTTCTTGAGTCTGGAGTGCAGAGCTACCTTCTTATTATACTTATAACGACCTACGGGTGCGATATCGTATCTTCTGGGATCGAAGAAGTAGTTATTGATCAGCTGCTGAGCAGATTCAACCAGCGGGGGCTCGCCGGGACGCAGCTTCTTGTAGATCTCCTTGAGTGCTTCCACGTAAGGAGTGGTGTGGTTGCGGACAGCCAGATCCTCGCTCTCGTCCTTTTCAAAGGTTGCAGCAAGTCTCTCGTCTTCACCGAACAGCGCATAGATCTCCTCTCTGGACTCTACACCCAGAGCGCGGATGAACATCGTCATGGGAACCTTACGGTTCTTATCGATTCTGACGTACATGACGCCGTTGGCATCGGTCTCATACTCCAGCCATGCGCCACGGTAAGGAATCACGGTAGCAGCGTAGGTGCGCTTACCGGTCTTATCAATATCAAAGGAGTAGTACATACCGGGAGAACGGATGATCTGGGAAACGATAACACGTTCTGCACCGTTGATGACGAAGGTACCGGTTTCGGTCATCAAGGGGAAGTCGCCCATATAGATATCGGTCTGCTTGACCTCGCCCGTCTGCTTATTGGTCAGACGAACGTTGACCTTCAAGGGTGCGGCGTAGTTAACGTCACGCTCCTTGCACTCTTCTACGGGATACTTGGGCTTGGAATCCAGCGAGAAGGAAACGAACTCAATGGAAAGGTTGCCGGAGTAGTCGGTGATGGGCGATACGTCACGCAGTACCTCCATCAGACCCTCGTCCAAGAACCACTGGAACGACTTGGTCTGAACTTCGACCAGATTGGGGAGCTCGAGATTGAAGCGGGTGTTACGCGAGAAAGATTTTCTTACGTTTGTTCCGAGCTTTTGATCTTTCAAATTGACCATGTAATTTTCACTCCATTCAAAGTAGTTGGCAGCCCTTTCGGGCTTCCACGTCTTTTTTTGTTATCTTTTTTGCATAAAATGCGCCAAAAATAACTGTGTATTTTGTCGCATTGACAGTAAAACCCCATACTGCAAGCGATTATAATGCAGTTTAATATTATAGCAAGGTTTTTTCCCTTTGTCAAGGGTTTTTCGATATTTTTTTCGAAATTTTTCTTATATATAGATATATCGGCACTTTTGCGCAGAAAGTGCACAAAAGAAAGCAAAAAACTGTTGAAAATTTTAGCAAAATAATTTTGCAAAACCTATTGCATTTTAGAAAAGTTTGTGATATGATATTGGAGTATATGGGGTACCTTGCGAGTGCACCCTCTCAGGCACGAGAGCACGGAGCACCACATATTTGAAATTTTATATGGAGGTATACGAACTTGCCGAACATTAAGTCTGCAAAGAAGAGAGTAAAGGTTATCGAGACCAAGACTCTGAAGAACAAGGCATTCCGCTCTGCACTCAAGACCGATATCAAGAAGTACGAGGCTGCTCTTGCATCCGGTGACGCTGAGCTGGCACAGGCTACCTACAAGGCAGCTGTTAAGAAGATCGACGTAGCAGCTTCCAAGGGCATCATTCACAAGAATGCTGCTGCTCACAAGAAGAGCCAGTTCACCAAGGCACTCAACAATCTGTAATGCAAAGCTTTTCTCGGAATAACCCACCGGGAAGGCAAAAATAAATGACCGCGTACGGCAAAAGCCGTACGCGGTCATTTATTTTGTTGCACCTGCGGTGCAAATGATGTTGCGCCATTGGCGCAAATGATGTGGGCTTACGCCCAATGATGTTGCGCTGCGCGCAAACGATGTTCGCCTGCGGCGAAACGGATATCATCGAAGCGAAAGAAAAGACGGGAAAGTTTCCCGCCCTTCTCCGTTTGCGCCAACGGCGCAACATCATTTACGGCGCAGCCGTAACATCATTTGTTCGCAGCATTGCGCTGCGAACAACAATCACCGCGCACGGCCCCAGCACAAGTCCCACCGCGCCAAACAATCGCAGTCCGATATACATGGCAAACAACGCGACTAAGGGGTGGATCCCCAGACTCTTGCCTACGATCTTGGGCTCTGCGATCTGGCGCGTGAGCGTGACCACACCCGCAAGGATCAAAAGCCCCGCCCCCACGCGCACGTTGCCCGAGGCAAACGCCAAGGCACTCCACGGGGCAAGTACCGCAATCGCACCCAGCGCAGGCAACAGATCGAGCAGCGAAATGATAAACGCCACCAAAAAAGCGTACCGCACCCCGATGAGTAAAAAGCCGATCAGCAGCTGCACCATGGTCAGCGCAAACAGCAGCCCATACGCGCGCAGATAGCAGCGCAGGGCGTTTGCCGTGGTATCAAATATCTCACGCACGCGCTGCCTTGTGTCGGGCGCAAACGGTTCAAGCACGCCCAAAAGCAGCTTTTCCCCATCCAGGGCAAGATAAAAGCAGGACAGCAAAAACACCAATACCGCAAGCACGCCCGAGGGCAACGATGCCGCCATACCGATCGCAGCCCCCGTCAAGGCTTCCCCGAGCCGCGCAAGCAGCGCGCCCGTCAGCTTTTGCGCCAAGGTATCCAGCCCGCCAAAGAAGTCCGCGATCAAGGGCAGCTCCAAAAGCTTTTGCAAAAACGCAGGCAGCACGCCGCCCTGCTCTTTTGTGGCAAACAGCCCGCCCAGCGCCTCCAGCACGGAATCGGCATTTTCATACAGCCATGCGTAAAACTCGGACGCCTCGCGCCATAAATAATAGCCCCCAAGATACGCAGCACCGCTCAAGCCTCCAAGCAGCAATAACAGCAAAAACACGCAGCACACGCCTTGCCTGACCGCAATCAGGGCGGAGAGCCGCTTGCCCCACGGGCGCACGAACATGACGACAATGCCCGCCAGCAAAAAAGGCATCAGCACGGGCACACCGTATTTGCCGAGCACAAACGCCAGCGCAAGCAGGCACACGATCACGATCAGGCGCGAAGCCCACGTGTGAATATCCGTTTTTTCCATTTGCTTACCTTCCCTTTTCCTATATATGTACAAAATGCAAATTCCGCACGCGCACTCTTGACAGAAAGCACCCTTTCTGTTACAATACTATGGTACAAAAGAAACGAGGTATGCATCAATGAGCAAAAAATACAGCAACAAGGGCTATGCGGCACGCAATGCCGTCCAGCCTCAAAAGGACAACACCAACGCCATCATCACCTGGGTCACCGTAGGACTTTGCCTGCTGGTGGTTGCCGCGATCGTGATCGCCATCATGGCAGGATCGGGCGCGTTTGGCCCCAAGGTGGAAGAGGTCGCGGTAGATATGACCGAGGTAAAGAGCGAAATCAATGCATTCAAGGCAGAGGATTTCGCAGAATCCGCAGAGGTCACCGATTACGTCAAGATCACGGTCAAGGGCTACGGTGATATCGTCGTGCGTCTGCGCGCTGACGTAGCACCCAAGACGGTTGCAAACTTCCAGAAGCTGGTGGGGGAAGGCCACTACTCCGGTAAGGTCTTCCACCGCGTCATTCAGGATTTCATGATCCAGGGCGGCGGCTTTGACGGTACGGGCGCACGCCACGACGTCAGCGCGATCAAGGGTGAGTTTACAACCAACGGTCACCCCAACAACTTAAAGCACGTGCGCGGCGTTCTTTCCATGGCAAGAACCAACGTGCCCGACAGCGCATCCAACCAGTTCTTCATCTGTGACGCAGACTCCTCCCACCTTGACGGCGGCTACGCAGCATTCGGCTACGTGCTGGCAGGCATGGACGTCGTGGATAAGATCGCGGCTGTCGATACCGACGGCAACGATAAGCCCTACGATAACGTCATCATCGAAAAGGCAGTTTTCGTCAATCCTTTGAAGTAAAAAACACAAGAGCGAAACGGATTTCACCGTTTCGCTCTCTTTTTATTTGTTTCTCATGCGCTTGATCTTTTCCTCGTCGGGCGTGACGTACGCCGTCCAGTTGGTGTGATAGATCACAAGACCCGGCTTTGCTGCGGGCGGCTTTTTGACGTGGCGCACCTGAATATAGTCCACCGCAATGTGCTCACCCTGCGCTTTGGAATAATACGCCGCGATCTCGGCTGCATCGGTAAAGTCCTCTGCAGGAGGTTCTTCTCCGTCACACAGCATGACCACGTGCGAGCCGGGCATGCCCTTGACGTGAAACCACCAGTCGTTTCGATCCGCCACCTTGTGCGTGATATACTCGTTTTGCACGTTGTTCTTGCCGCACAGCACGCGGTAACCGTTGGTGGTCGTAAATTGCATGACCACGGGATTCTTGTTTTTCTTGGGCGCGGCATACCCCTTCATGCGCGAGGCATAGCCGAAGCGGTAAAGCTCCTCGCGGATCTCGTCCAGATCCGCCTGCGTCTCGGCCCTGGTCAGCGCGTCAAATACGGTGTAAAGATACGCCAGCTCGTTCTCGCCAAGCTCGATTTGCTTGGTCAGCTCCACCTTGGCGTTGCGCAGCTTGGTGTATTTTTTATAATACCTCTGCCCATTTGCCACGGGGGTCAGGCGGTCATCCAGCTCCACAATGCAGCTGCCGTACGTGCCCGCATCCTCGTTCCAGTCCTCGTAATCGACCAGCTCGGCACGCTTTGCACCCTTTTCGATGCAATAGAGGTTGCCCATGATCAGGTCTCCGTACTTTTTGTACGTTTCCGCCTGCTCACACTCGGCAAGCTCTCCCCTTTGCGCCTCCAGCTTTTTGGTAATACGGCTTTCACCGTGCGTCAAGAGAGAAAGCACGTCAGACGCGCGCTGTCTGATGCGGCTCTCGCGGTCACGCGAGGCAAAGAAGTCATCCAGCAGCTGCCCTGCACTCTCGTACGCACGCTGCGGCATATCCGCACCGTAGTGCGAAAGCGTTACAAACGCATACTCCACGGGCTTTGTGCCGTCGGTCACCATGGTGGGTGTATACGAACCGTTACGCACCGCGTCCATGACCGCGTCAAACGCCTGCCAAAGCTCACCCGCCGTGCAGTATTTCACGGGCGTGTCGGTATGGCGCGTTGCACGGTACGCCATCTCTCTTGCCACCGCTGCCGAAATGCCCATGTATCTCTCCAAGATCCAGCGGTCTGTGCGCTGCTCGGGATCAGCCCCTGCATACGCCTGCGCAAACGCCTCTGCCGATTCCTTGGTCGGGTCCTGCTTATCCTGCGCGGGCGGCAGCTCGTACGTCATGCCCGGCAGCACCTGGCGTTTGCTCGAGGTGGTAAAATCAATGGTCTTGAGCACCGCCATGATCTTGCGGTCACCGTCGGTAAAGATCAGATTGCTGTACTTGCCCATGACCTCCGCGATCAGATACCGCGTGCAGGTAAAGCCCATTTCGTCGCGCGTTTCAAATTCCAGCTCGCAAACGCGCTCAAAGCCAAGCTGTCTTGCCGCGCACAACTTAGCACCCGACAAATGCTTGCGCAAAAGCATGCAGAACATGGGCGGCTGCTGCGGATTCTCCTTTTGCAGCTCGGTAAAGCCGATACGCGGGTTATTCGAGCCTGCGTTGATCAAAAGACGCTTGCCGCCCTGCGTCGTGCGCATTTGCAGCACGATCTCATCCCTTTCGGGCTGCAGCACCCTCTCGATTCTGCCCCCCTGCCCCACGCTGCAGATCTCGTGCAGCGTGCAGGCGAGCATACCAGCATCAAATGCCATAAAACTATCCTTTCAAAGTTAAATCAAACTGTTGAGGTTATCCGACTGCGAGGAATCGGGCATGGGTACGACGTATTTGTAATACTCAATGCCGTACTTCTCGCAAAGCTCGTAAACCTTCTTCAAATATTCCTTACGCTGCGACGTACCGCCGCTCAAGCTGCAATAATAGTAGATCTGAATCGAGGATTTCTCCACGTGCGCTTTTTGCAGATCCGTCTCTGCCAGTTCATACGCCTGCGCCCATGTATCCAAGAATCCGCGTGCAAAACGGGTATCCTTCTTGCCGTCGTCGTTTTTGAACGGGAGCATCTTCTCTCCCTTATCAAAGATGCCCACGTGCGGATTGTGCTTGATGGCGTGTGCGGTCATCTGCTGCATATAATCCTTGATCAGCGTCCAGCCCGCGCCGTAGTAATACTGCATAAACTCATCCATGTACGCGTAGTATTGCTCCTCGGTCATATCGGGATCCCACAAAAGCTTTGCAAGCAGGTAGGAACGCAGCTCGGCAAATTCGCCCGAAACAGACACCTGTTGCCCTTCCAGGAACACACCCTTGACGTTGTGCGCCTTGTAGAACTGTATGTTGGCGTGCAGTACGTCAAAATTGGGGAAGAAGGTAAAGTAGGTCTCTGCGTTGTAGGTGTAGTCCCAAATGTACAAATTATCGCAGATCGCGCTCCACTCCTCGATATCCTTGCAGAATTCCTTGTTGCGGCTGCAGGTCGCGTCGTCCAAGGTGTGCGTAAAACAGCACTCGATCGAGCACAGACGAATAATCACGTTATCCGCAGGGCGGAGATTCTTGGGCGCTTTACGGGTATAGCGGTACGCCAAGGTATCGACGTACACGCCGGGATAATCTTCCTTGATATCGTTGGCAATACGGTTGATAAAGGTCAGGAGCGAGCCCATCTCGGTGCCCTCTCTGTCGTTGATCGCCTTGCAGTTCGTGCAATTGCAGCCGCCCTTGCCGGGGTCGGAGTCGTTTTGCGAGACCGAAATGATGGTTGCCTCGGGATTGGCGTCCAGCCACTCACGCACACTTGCAAGCATGGTCTGATACACCTCTTCATCGGTCAGACAAGGCTGCACGTTGCCCTGATGCGCGCTTCCCATCAAAAGGCTGAAGGTATGCACAAATCTGCCCGCATAGCCCACGCCGCCGCCGATTTCGGCAACGGGAGTGGAGGAATCATAAAAGCTGTTGTCCTTGGAGTGGTTGGCAAACTCCTGCTTGTAGCGCATATCGTACCAGTAGGTATCGCGCATCTCAAAGCTGGGGTTATGCAGCTTGGTAAAGCCCTCGGGGATCTCGGCAGACTTTTGATTGATAATGACAGTGGTATCAGCCGCAAGGAAGCGTACGCCCACGTAATCCTCCAAAAAGCAATACACGCCGTACATGGTACCGCGATCCATGCTGCCTGTAATGTACAGCTTGCCGCCGTCCAGAAGCATGGTATAGCCGTCCAACTCAACCTGCTCTCTTGCCGCTCTGACGGCATCGGTATCGCGGTCGGTCACACCGATGACGATCTCGTGCTCGGATGCCTTTTCCTCGATGCAAAAGCCGCCCGTTGCCTGCTCCAGGTATTCAACAAGCTCATCCGCGCTGTTACGCACGCAAGCGGCACCGCCCTCTTGCACGACCAGCGTAAACTCGGTAATGCTGACGCCGCCGATGGTAAAGCTGTCCAGCGGAATGCCGTCGTCGGGCTCGGTTTCCGCCTCGGTTTCGGTTTCGGGTGCGGTCGATTCTTGAATCGACCCTACAGTTTCGCTCTCGGTCTCGGGAGCGGCAGTTGTCTGCTCATCGGTTGGCGCATCGGGATTTTCCGGTGACGTTTGCGGCTGGCAAGCGGCAAACGAAAGCATCATCAGCGCGGCAAGCATGCAAAGCAGCACGCGCGTCCATACGTTGGTTCTTCTCATGTTTTTTCCTCCAAATTATGATGGTTTTGTCAATCAAACATCAAAGAGTCTACCTCTGCCAAGGAGGCAAAGGTCATGTCGGGACGCTGTGCAGGTGCGGCAGCCTCCACGTCTGCGGGCTGCGTTTCGCCCGTCAGCACCAAAATCGCAGTCACACCGTGCTTTTTACCAAGGGCAATATCGGTATACAGACGGTCACCGAAGATGCAGATATCGTCCTTCTCCGTGCCCGTTGCCTCGCAGATCATCTGCACGGTCTCTGCGTAAGGCTTGCCGAAGTAGGTGGGCGTTTTGCCCGTGGAGGCGGTCACGAACGCTGCGATCGCACCGCTGTCGGGAATAAAGCCCGTCTCGGTGGGACAGTTAAAATCGGGATGGGTGGAGAGGTACTCCGCCCCGCCGCGCACAAGCCTGCAGGCGTTGTCCAGCTTTTCGTAGGTCAGCGTGGTATCAAAGCTTGTCACCACGATATCGGCACTCTGCTCCTTGCCCGTCAGCATGTGAATGCCCGACGCACCGAAGTGCTCTACCAGCTCGGGTGTGCCTACCAAATACACGCTCTTGCCCGCGCGGTGACGCTTCAAAAATTCCACCGTCACGTCGCCCGAGGTCATGATCTCGTCCTCGCGGGGAGAAAAACCGAGGCGCGAGAGCTTGCCCATGTAAAACTCGGTGGTGTGCGAGGCGTTATTGGTAAAGAACAGCACGCGGTAGCCGTTCTCACGCAGATGCTCAATAAAGCGAATGGCAAAGTCAAACACTTGGTTGCCAAGGTAGATGGTGCCGTCCATATCAAAGACGAACAGCTTTTTATTCTTCAAAATCTGCTTTTGCTCGTTCATTTTGATGCTCCTTATAGGGTCGTTGCAGTGTTTTTTCAATATATTATAACATATACTTGATTTTTTTGCAAGATGATGCTATACTGTAATAAAGATTATTTGCGGCTAGCCGCACGGGAGCCGAACCGAATTGCCCGAGAGCAATTCATTTTCGCATCTTTCGGCGTGCGTTTACTCGCAAGATTAGTATCTTGCTTCGTGAAATCCCACCAAAATCTATCAAAAATGACTTCGCTCTCGGGTGCGAGCAGTTTTGACACAGCAGATTTTTTCTATCCCAAAAGCTTTTCCCGCAGGGCATACAGGCAGTATGTCCAAGGGGAAAGATACAGGGATTGGGAAAATCTGCCCGTCAAAACCAACTTGGCTCGGCTCCCGTGCGGCTAAGGAAAGGATTTTTCATCATGCAACAGAACAAAGCACAAAATAAGGTCGTTGTGGGCATTGACGTAGGCGGCTCTACCACCAAAATCGTGGGATTTCGCCGCAGCGAAAACGGTACGGAAACGCTGATCGCACCGCTGTTCGTGCAGGCAACCGACCCCATTACTTCTATATACGGCGCGTTTGGTCGCTTTACCATGGAAAACGGGCTGGCTCTTTCCGACGTGGACAAGGTCATGATGACGGGCGGTGGCTCTTCCTTCCGCTCCCAGCCCATCTATACCCTGCCCTGCAGTAACGTCTCGGAGTTTGAGTGCATCGGCTTGGGTGGTTTGTACCTCTCGGGCTTGGATGAGGCGATCGTGGTCAGCATGGGCACGGGCACGGCACTCATTCACTCCAAAAAGGTGGGGGATGCAACCGAAATTAAATATTTGGGCGGTACGGGCGTTGGCGGCGGCACGCTGCTGGGGCTGACGCAAAAGCTGACGGGTGTGGGTACTGTAGAACACATTGAAAAGCTTTGCGCCGAGGGTGACATTTCCAAGATCGATTTGCGCATCAGCGACATTTCCAAGAACCGTACTTATGAGAATATGAAGGACAATCTGACCGTCTCCAACTTTGGCAAGGTCAGTGACATTGCCACGCCCGAGGATCTGGCGTTGGGTGTTGCCAATATGGTGGCAGAGACCATTGCCATGGTAGCGGTATTTGCGGCAAGAGGCTGCGGCGTCAAGGACGTGGTGCTGACGGGTAATCTTTCGACCATTGCGCCCATCCGCAAGACCTTTGAGGGACTTGACCAGTTTGGCGTGAATTTCATCATTCCCGAAAACGCACAGTTCGGCACGGTTATCGGTGCTGCATTGCACGACAGTCACAAGTGTATTTAATAAAATCCCGCTGCTTTGGCAGCGGGATTTTCACGTCTTGCTTCTTGGGGTGTAAAGAAATGATCCGCTATCCCCCGAGTGTCATCCTGAGCGAAGCGTGAATTTCACCGCAGAGCGGTGAAATGGAGCGAAGTCGAAGTTTTGGAGAGGGAGCGGCAAGGTTGCCGCGAGCCGATCCAAAACCGACGAGGACGTGCGTCTTGCGCACGACCGAGGAAGGGATCTCCGGACGGTTTTGACACGCTCGCTTGCACAAAGTTACATTTGAAAGAAGCAGTATGGGATATGTTGAAAAATGTAACCAAGGCCGAGCAGACATTGAGAAAACCCATCGGAGATCCCGCCTGCGGCGGTTTTGCTCCGCTCCATTCTATTACGCTGCGCAAAACTTCGACTCCGTATGAAATCCCGAATAAAGGCATTTGCAAAACAACACCGTACAGTCGGGCTTTCATACTCCGCTCAGGATGACACACGAGGTGTCGGTCGTGTGTTTTTGTTCGGTAATGACACTCGGAGGATACTTTGCTTGGCAATAGCAAAATCTTCCGTTCGTGACACCACAATCTTTCGCTCCCCTCTTGACATTTGCATTTTCCTCATGCTATAATAAATAGTTGATAATATGAACTCATCCCGAAAGGAATTTTTACACTATGCAATGGACATCCTTAAACGAACTGCGCGAGAAGTACCTTGCGTTCTTTGAATCCAAGGGACACCTCCGCCTCCCCTCTTACCCCCTCGTTCCCATCAATGACAAATCCCTGCTCTTGATCAACTCGGGCATGGCTCCTATGAAAAAGTTCTTCACCGGTGAGGAGCAGCCTCCCCGTAACCGCGTGACCACCTGCCAGAAGTGCATTCGTACCCCTGACCTGGAGCGCGTTGGTCATACCGCGCGTCACGGTACTTTCTTTGAAATGCTGGGTAACTTCTCCTTTGGCGACTACTTCAAGAACGAAGCAATTCCGTGGGCTTGGGAGTTTTTGACCTCCCCCGAATGGCTGGACATTCCCGAAGAGCTGCTGTGGCCCTCCGTTTACGAAAAGGACGAAGAAGCATTTGAGCTTTGGAACAAGGTCATCGGTGTACCCGCAGAGCGCATTACCCGTCTTGGCAAGGCTGATAACTTCTGGGAGCACGGCTCCGGTCCCTGCGGCCCCTGCTCCGAGATCTACTTTGACCGTGGCATTGAGCACGGCTGTGGCGATCCCAACTGCCGCCCCGGCTGCGACTGCGACCGCTTCATGGAGATCTGGAACAACGTATTCTCCCAGTTTGACAACGACGGTCACGGCAACTACACCGAGCTCAAGTCCAAGAACATCGATACCGGTATGGGTCTGGAGCGTCTGGCTTGCGTTATGCAGGGTGCGGACAACATGTTCCTTGTAGACACCAACCGCCGTATTCTCGATACCGTTTGCTCCATCGCAGGCAAGACCTACGGTGCGGATGCAAAGGACGATATCTCCATCCGCGTTTGCACCGACCACATCAAGAGCGCAATGTTCATGATCTGCGACGGTGTTATCCCCTCCAACGAGGGTCGCGGCTACGTACTGCGCCGCATCATTCGCCGCGCTTGCCGTCACGGTAAGCTGCTGGGCATCAACCGTCCCTTCCTCTCCGAGCTTTGCGTTGTAGCTATGGAAGAAAACTGCGGTGCTTACCCCGAGCTGACCACCAAGCACGACTATATTCTCAAGGTTCTCTCCATCGAGGAAAAGCGTTTTGACGCAACCATCGATGCAGGCCTTTCCATCCTCTCCGACCTGCTGCGCGGTGCGATCGCACAGAACGCTGACACCATTTCGGGCGAAGAGGTATTCAAGCTGTACGACACCTTTGGCTTCCCGATCGATCTGACCCGTGAGATCGTTGCAGAATCCGGTCTCAAGATCGACGAGGAGACCTTCAAGGCTCTGATGAACGATCAGAAGTCCCGCGCACGCGCAGCTCGCGGCAACATCAGCGGCTGGAGCGATGCTTCCAAGTCCGCGCTGGGTGATATGCCCAAGACCGAGTTCGTTGGTTACACCCAGTACAGAACCGAGGCAAAGGTCATTGCGATCCTTGCCGAGGACAACCTTGTTGACACCGTTTCCGAGGGCGACTGCACCGTCATCCTCGATAAGACCACCTTCTACGGTGAGGGCGGCGGTCAGGTTGGCGACGTTGGTACCATCTATAAGGATGGCGTATTGCTCAGCGTCACCGACACCAAGAAGACCGACGGCATTTACCTGCACCTGTGCACCGTCAGCGAGGGTGCGCTCAGCGTTGGTGACGTCGTCACCGCTGACATTGCGGACATGCGCCGCGATGCCATCAAGCGCAACCACTCCGCTTGCCACCTTCTGCAGGCAGCTCTTCGCGCAGTGCTGGGCACTCACGTTGAGCAGGCAGGCTCTTACGTGGATGAATCCCGTTGCCGCTTCGACTTCTCGCACTTTGCTGCTATGACCGAGGAAGAGATCCGCAAGGTCGAGATGCTGGTCAACCTGCACATTCTGGCAGCTAACCCCATTGACAGCGTTGAGACCGACATTGACACCGCACGCGCTGCAGGTGCTATGGCACTGTTTGGCGAAAAGTACGGCAAGATCGTTCGTATGGTCAAGATGGGTGATTTCTCCACCGAGCTTTGCGGCGGTACTCACTGCGACAACACCGGCAAGATCGGTCTGTTCAAGATCATTTCCGAGTCCTCCGTTGCAGCAGGCGTACGCAGAATTGAAGCTACCACCGGCTTTGGCGTGCTGGAGCTGATGGCACAGAAGGATGCTATGATCCTTGGCGTTGCAAAGGAACTCAAGGTACAGAATCCTGCAGACAGCGCAAAGAGAGTTGCACAGCTGCACGGTGAGCTGGCGGCTGCAAAGAAGGAGATCGAATCTCTGAATGCAAAGATCGCAGGCTCCAAGCTGGACAGCCTGCTTGGCAGCGCAAAGGCAGTTGGTGCAGTCAAGCTGATTGCAGCACACCTCAGCGGCATGCAGATCGACGCAGTACGCGCGCTGGCAGACCAGATCAAGGCTGATCATGCTGACACGGTTGCAGTACTGGCAGTCAACGCAGGCGGCAAGCTCAACTTTATTGCAGTTGCAGGCAAGGATGCCGTTGCAGCAGGCGCACACGCAGGCAAGCTGGTTGGCGCAGTTGCAGCAGTAACCGGCGGTAAGGGCGGCGGACGTCCCGACAACGCAATGGCAGGCGGTAATGACGCAAGCAAGATCGCAGACGCACTTGCTGCAGCAGAAACCACCCTGGCAAGCCAGTTGAAGTAATGAAATAATTGTAGCACCTCGGACGTTGTCCGAGGGGCTTTTCTCATGAAAGTTTTCGCTCGCCTTTCTCACGAAAGTTTTCGCCCGCCTTTCTCACGAAAGTTTTCGCCCGCCTTTCTCACGAAAGTTTTCGCCCGCCTTTCTCACGAAAGTTTTCGCCCGCCTTTTTCAAAAGGCGGCGCAGGTCGAGGGCGCGAAGCCCTCGGCGCCCGGCGCAACGGGCGGAACTTCTTTAACGCTGTTTTT
>JAZOVZ010000078.1:0-65381 GCA_045658965.1 Eubacteriales bacterium | reverse complement strand
TTATGAGACGCCGCTGGCATCGTGAGAAAGATACCGAATATTGGTTACAGCTTGGTGAAAAGTCAAGGACCGAAACACTTCTTGCCATTGAGGAGGATATAGCAAAAGAGATTGCCGCAGATGTGACGGCAGAGAACAGACGGTACTTGACGAAAAAACAACTGGATGCTTATGAGCAGAGTAGTCCGGATCGACTTTACTTTAATCCTCTGAACAATAATAATACGGGTGGTTGCTTGTGGATTGAGTTTCGCTTGACGGGATATGAAAATCTGCTTTGGGTAGGACAGATAATGAAAATTGACAACGATTATGTGATTGCGATTCAACAATCCGGCGGTGGAGGTGTTTATAAATACTTGCTTTGTGATGATGCTTTCTCTGAGTTGCTAAAACAAGTCGAGGAAGAATATGAATTGATTGTAAGATCATAAGGCGACAGTGGTACAATCCCCCGCCGAGAGATGCGTGCCCCTCTCGTTGGGTTTTTTATGCTTAAACCGATATTTTAGAGGATATACTATACCGTGTATGTTGTGCAAAGCAATGAAATTGGCAAAAACTATTGACAAAGTTGGCAAAGCGTGATAAAATGGTTTAGAAAACCACATTTAAGATTGGGGGAAACGATATGGATAAGATCGTGTATAGCTTGTTTGCGTTATTCGTGGGCGTTTCGTTGATTTGCATTGCCTTATATATACCGAGAATATGGTGCTGGCTGTTTGCGTTTTCGCATCAGGAAAAGCTGCATAATGAAAAGAAAAACCGCCTGGCAGTCATTGTGCCCGCCAAGAACGAGAGTGCGTCGATCACTCCGCTCTTTGACAGCCTTGCGCGTCAGACCTACGAGCGCGATTGCTTTGACGTGTACGTCGTGGTGGACGATGCAAGCGACCCCACCGTCAGCATGACCGAGCAGCGCGGGCATATCCCCGTGGTCGTGACGGGACAGACCAAAAAGGGAGACGCGTTGGACGGTTGCCTGCAAAAGATCCTGCACGAGGATGCAAGCAAGTACGACGCGTATATCGTCATTGACGCGGACACCGTGCTTGACGACGCGTACCTTGCAGAGATGAACAACGCCATGGTGACGGGCGCGGAGATCATTGTTTCCAAAAAGCGCGTCAAGAATTACTTTTTCGGCGATAAGAGCACGAGAACGCTCTCTGCCTGCTGCAACGGCGTGATCTGGACGCTGATGGACAACATGGGTAATTTGCATAAGTCCAAAAAGGGATATCCCTGCTTTATCGTGGGTACGGGCTTTATGATGTGCGCAGACCTTGTGCGCAAGAACGGCGGCTGGCCGTATCAAAGCACGCTGACCGAGGACGTGGAGCTCATGATGGATACCGTGCTTTCGGGCTATCGCACGCTGTATTACGAGCACGCGATCGTGTATATGGAGGAAGCGACCGAGCTGCGCGTGACCAACAAGCGCAGACAGCGTTGGATGACGGGCGTGGTGGACAGCGACAGGCTGTATATGCCGCGCATTACGGCAAAGCAGCGCAAGGGCGCAACAAAGCAGCAGCGCATGCAACGCTATCACGCGGGCAGCTTGAACGTGGTGTATTGCCTTGTGGGCACGGCATTGATCTATGCGGCAGCCTCTGCCGTGATCGGCTTGGGACTTTTGCTGCTTGGTAACCCCGTGGGCTGGCAGGCGTTGCTGGGCGTTCCCGTGGGCATTGGCGCGATCTATTTGTATTTCTTAGTGCCTACGCTGTTTGCGGTGCTGTCGGATTGGAAGGTGATCGGGCTGCCGTTTTACAAAAAAATCGTGCTGATTTTGGCACATCCCGTATTTTATATGGGGTATATTCCGGTCATGCGCCGCGCGCTGTTCTCTAAGAAGGGCAGACACACGTGGGAGGCGATTGACCGCGCTGACTTTTCGGAGAAAGAGAGAAACGGACTATGATGGATGCAGATACCAGAGCGCAGGTGCTCTCGGACATAGAAAAATATGAGGCGCTTGGCGAATTTGACCGCCACGTAGACCCCGTGGACTACAGCATCGTGCTGCCCGTGACCAAGGATTTCCCCTACGTGCGCAAGGGATTTGGCAAGATCGTGACCGCGCTTCGCTACAATTTCGTGGTCAAGCCCTTCCGCCGTAAGGCAATGCGCGACGAGATCAAGCCCGAGGTTTACGGCATTGAGAATGCCAAGGGCATCAAAAGTGCGGTCATTACCTGCAATCACGTCAATAAGTTTGATTGCCTTGCGCTGCAGCACGCATTCCGCAAGCAAAAGCGCAAGATCTATACGGTTGCCGCTCCCTTTAACAACATGAAGGGTGCGTTTGGTGAGGGCATGCGCGCGGGCGGTATGCTGCCGCTTTCGGACGATCCTGCCGTCATGCGCCATTTTACCAAGGCGGTGGATTGGTATTTGCAGCACGATAATTTCGTGGTCATTTATCCCGAGCAGGCAATGTGGTGGAACTACAAAAAGCCGCGCGTGTACAAGGACGGTGCATATACCTTTGCGGTCAAGAACAACGTGCCCATTATTCCCGCTTTTATCACCTATCGCCCCAGCGGCAAGGTCAGCGAGCAGGGCATTGAGGAGATGTATCTGACCGTGCACGTCATGCAGCCCATTTATCCCGATCCTGCACTGCGCCGTCACGATAACGTTGCGCAGATGAAAAAGCAAAACTTTGCGCTTTGCAAGGCAAAGTACGAAGAGGTGTACGGAGAGGCGCTGACCTACACGACGGCAGACCCCGAAAAAGCACCCGATAAGATCGCATTGGGGTAATGGCAATGCAGCCAACTGAAGTTGACCGCATTGCAATGAAATATTTCGCCATAGGCGAAATGTGAAATTTTTGCTTTCGCAAAAGTGAAATTCGCGCAAGGCGCGAGTGAAATATTCCGCTTTCTGCGGAATATGAAGGGAAAAATTTGCACAAGCAAATTTTCAAAATTTCATTGTATCAATCACTTTAAGTTGGTGGTCCGGATGTAGGGAGGAAGTATGTTTCGGTATTATATTATTGCAATCGCGGCAGGGAACGTGCTCATCGGTGCTGTGGGCGGCTTGATCGGTCTGCCCGGGCGCACGCTGCCCGCGGCAATGCTGATCTGCTTTGGATTGTCGGTGCTGTTTACCGCGCTGGAGTTTGGGCTGGACGCGCTGATCGCGTGGCTGACGCGCATGCTGCCGGCACGTGCGGTGGATCCCTTCAAGCGCGTATACCGCGTGGCAAGGTGGGAGAAAAAGGTGTATCGCAAGCTGGGCATTGTCAAGTGGAAGGACAAAATTCCCGAGGCGGGCGGGCTTTTGGCAAAGTTCCAAAAGAAAAAGGTGCTGGATTTTCACGATAGCGAGTATTTGATGACCTTTATGCGCGAGTCGGTGTATGCCGAGATCATGCACGTCATTTCCGCCGTTGCGGGATTTGTGTTCCCGGTCTTGTGCCTGCTTGTGCCGGGGTGGGCATGGCTTGTGCGTATGTCGCTGCCCGTTGCCTTGGTCAATTTCGTGCTGCAGGTGCTGCCCGTTATGGTGCAAAGGTACGTGCGTCCGCAGCTCATGAGCGTGTATTTGCGCAATCAAAAGAGAGTCGAGCGGTGTGCGGCGAAAAGTGAATAAAAGCAGAGAAACCCCTTACAGAATAAGGGGTTTCTTCGTTTTTTCGAATGAGTGTCAAACCGTGCGATGCGTACGCAAGTACCAGCGCGCGTATTCGTTCCAGAAATTGTTGAATATCCGATAGGAGTTCTCATACGCCGCATCTCCCATGGTGACAAGGTCGATCATGGCAACCACGTACCAAGCGTACAGCTTGGCGTGCGGGCTGCCCACCAGCAGCACGGTTTCGGGGTCGGTATTGCCGTCGTAGGAGACCGCGTCGTCGGGATGAATTCCCCTGATCTCGGTCTGCACTGCGCCCTCGATCTCGTTGATCCAGATTGCCATGGTTGGGTAGCCATAGGAGTTGGGGCGGATCTCACCCACGTAATCGATCAATTCCTTGATGGTCATGCGCTTTATCCGCTCCTTTGTCTATGTAAATTCGGCTCTCACCGTGAGCTTATTATAGCATAGATCGGGGGATTTTGCGTCCCTGTGTGGGGCTATTTTTTGATGCACTCGCGCTTCATAAATTCTATGATCTCGCCGCTATCCTTACCCTCATAGTAAAGCACAAGCAAACGCTTAAATTCAGGCACGAATTTTTCGGGAATGACCAACAACCCACCACCGTGGGAGATCAGATAGTGATTGGCAAAGATCACAGCAGCTCGTTTGTTTCCGTCATTGAACAGCTGTGCCTTCATGCAATAAAGACAAAGAGAAATGGCAACGTCTTCGGGCTCATGGTCGGCATCGGTCAGCTGTTTGATTGTTTCCTTAACGTCCACCTCGATCGGCAGAGGCGGCGTATAGGTGGTGCCGCCAATATTGACAGGTACACCGCGCAGTCTGCCGCCCTCCATGTAAAAGCCCTCATTGACAAGCTGTGCAATATGGCAGAGCACGTAAAGATCGGATGCCGAGCGCAAAACGTCCTTGTCAAGAATAAATTCCCAAGCGTGCTTGAGATTGAGTATCTTCTGCACATCGGTGGCGGTGACACCGTTGACTATGCCACCGTCAATAATGTCCTCGGTTTGCGGGAACGTGGTGGCGACACCCTCCAGTACTGCCTGATCGTAGATATTGGCTTTCATATTGGCACGCGCAAAATCAAGATTTAATAAAATCTCGGGAGTCAGTGCGCCGTCCTCATAACCAAGTAATGCCAATTCTTTTTCGATTTTTCGGATATTTTTTCGCAACTCACGGGCTTCTTTGGCGTAACGCAGAAGAGCGGCATATAGATCATCGGTATAAGCTCCAACATACGTGCTGGTCAATTTACCCATTTTGCGTTTGCGAACGTATAAATACTTTTGGTTTGATAATTCTTTGATTTCGGGAGAACCGTCATACGGAAGCAATCTGAGCCGCGCTGTCAGATCTGCCCTTTGACGCAACAGTTGTTTGGTTCTGTTATCCATTGTACACACTCCTTAGGGAACTTTATTAATGATATTATATCAAATTGTTCCCTAAATGTCAAGAGAATAAACGCGCAAAAAAAGAGAACCCGCAAAGGGTTCTCAAAATATCGGTTTAATCCTCTACGTCAGTGAGCTTGGAAACGGTCGTGCCAAGCACCTCTGCGATTTTGAATAACGTTTTCAAAGAGGGACAGAAATAACTGCCCGGACCCTCCAACTGAGAGATATATCCTGCGGACAGATCACATGCTTCCGCCAATTCCTCTTGCGTCATGCCTTGCAGCTTTCTGTAATAAGCAATATTCAGCCCGATTTTTATTAAGTTCATTTTATATTGACTTTCCAGCATATTTTTCTCCCAATCATTTGTATAGTCTTATTATAGTCTATTTACAAAGAAAAGGTTATATGCTATAATATAGGAAACTATAGGGGAAATATAGGAAACAAAAGAAAGCATATGGAGGAAATATGAAGCTGTTGGTCGTGGGTTCTCGCAGTATTCAAGATTTTGATTTGTCTGCATACATTCCCGAAAATACGGAGTTGATTATCAGCGGAGGGGCACAGGGCGTGGATGCGTTGGCGGAACAATACGCGGATGCACGTAAAATATCAAAATTGATTCTTCGCCCGCAATATGCATTGTATGGAAGGGCTGCTCCTATCGTGCGCAATCAAAAAATGGTAGAGATTGCCGATGCGGTTCTTGTGGTTTGGGATGGCAAATCTCGCGGAACAATGAGTACGATTCGTTATGCGGAGAAAATGCAAAAGGTATTGTCGATCATACACGTATGAAATAAGGGAGAGCCATCTCGGCTCTCCCTTTGATTATGTCATTGTGTTTACACCCTACTCATGAAATCCAAAAGAATTTTGCAGCCGACCTTAGCGGAGGAATCGCGGAAGGTTTGGTAATCCATGGTGGAGGGGTCGTTGCAGTTATCCGAAATGGCGCGCAGAATGCCTACCTCCACGCCGTTTGCGTAGCAGACCTGGCAGATGGCTGCGCCCTCCATTTCGCAGGCTACAGCGTCAAAATTGGAGGTAATACGGGCTCTTTGCGCGGGGGAGGCAACAAATACGTCACCCGATGCCACCGTGCCGCGCACGTAGTGCACGCCCTGCGCCTCAATGCAGGATGCAAGCAGATCGGCAAGGCGGTCGGAGCAGGGGAGATAGACCAGATTGATGCCCGAGATCAAGCCCACGGGGTCACCGATGGGCGAGGTGTCCATGTCGTGCTGCACCGTCTTGGTTGCCACGGCAATGTCACCGATGCGCAGCGCGTCGCAAAGCGAGCCTGCCACGCCTACGTTGACGATGGCACTGACACCGAAATGCAGGATCATGGTCTGTGCGCACATGGCGGCAAACACCTTGCCGATGCCGCACTGCGCAATGACGGTATCCTTGCCGCAAAGCATGCCATGCGTGAATTTGATAGAGCCAACCGTGAGCTCTTGTGCGTCTTGCATTTGCGCGATCAGCGGATCGACCTCGCAAGCCATCGCACCGATAATACCAATACGCTTATTCATAGGAGAAATCCTTTCTTTCGCTGAATTTTTCGTTGCCGATCAGGGCGTTCAGGTAACGCTCGCACTCGACCTTTGCGGCGGTCATATCAAGATTTAGATAGTTGCCGCATTCCTTTCTCTTGTTGCCGGGCATTTCGCCTTCATATGCGATGGCGTCGGCAAGGCACTTGCACAAAAGCGCAAAAGCGTCTGCGGGAGAGGTGTCGCGCATGAGTAGGTAAAAGCCTGTCTGGCAGCCCATGGGGCCAAAGTAGATGACGCGCTCGCTGTCCTCGGAATTGCGCAAAAGCGTTGCGAGCATATGCTCAACCGAGTGCATGGTCAAGTTGTCCATATAGTCACCCGCGTTGGGGGTACGGGTGCGCAGATCAAAGGTGGTCACGTCGCCGTCAATACGCGAGATATAGAACCCCGGGGTGATGGTATCGTGATCCACGGTAAAGCTGGTGATTTGTTTCATTGCAGGAAGACTTCCTTTCGTTTGATGCATCCATTATATCACATTCCGACAAAAAAGAAAAGGGGAATTGCGGACTTTTTTGGATAAATGCCTTGATAGAAGCAGAAAATTATGGTATACTGTAGGTGATTGACAGCGGACGTGCGATGCACGCCCCTACGGAGAAATTCCAAGGAGAACGTAATATATGAAACCCTATGAAAGATTTTTGAAATACGTCGCATACCCCACCATGTCGGACGAGAGCTCCGAGACCGTGCCCAGCTCGGAAAAGCAGATCGTGCTCAGCCTTGCGCTGGCGGCAGAGCTGATGTCGCTGGGTCTTAGTGACGTGGAGCTTGACGATAAAGGATACCTGTACGCAACGCTGCCCGCAAATACCGATAAGGCATGTCCCGTGATCGGACTTGTGGCGCACGTGGATACCTCGGACGCTTGCGCGGACGCGCCCATCGCAGCACGCATCGTCGAGTACAAGGGCGGTGATATTTGCCTGAACGAGGAAAAGGGCATTTATATGACGGTTGCGGATTATCCCAACCTGCAGCATTACGTAGGGCAGCATCTGATCGTCACCGACGGCACCACGCTGCTGGGCGCGGATGATAAGGCGGGCGTTGCCGCTATCGTTTCGGTGGTGGAAAGACTCTTGGCAAGTGATGCAGAGCACGGTACGGTCAAGATCTGCTTTACGCCCGACGAGGAGATCGGCAGAGGTGCCGACCACTTTGACGTGGAGAAATTCGGTGCGGATTATGCTTACACCGTTGACGGCGGACCTCTTGGCGAGCTGGAATACGAAAACTTCAACGCGGCAGGCGCTGTGGTCAAGTTTGCTGGCGTGTCCATCCATCCCGGTTCTGCCAAGGATAAGATGAAGAACGCGCAGCTCATGGCAATGGCGTTCAATGCTCTTCTGCCCGCAGAGCAGATCCCCGCTAAGACCGAGGGATATGAGGGATTCTTCCATTTGTGCGATATGCAGGGCGACTGCGAGCACGCACAGCTTGTCTACATCATCCGCGATCATGACCGTGCGCTGTTTGAAGAGAAAAAGCAGGTCATGCAGGCGGCTGCCGACGAGATCAACGCGCGCTTTGGTGCAGGCAGCTGCACGCTTTCCATGAAGGACTCCTACTACAACATGAAGGAGATCATTGATAACCACATGTATATCGTGGAGCGCGCCAAGGTTGCCATGGAGCAGCTTGGCATTACACCCATCGTGGTGCCGATCCGTGGCGGTACGGACGGTGCAAGACTTTCCTTTATGGGTCTGCCTTGCCCCAATCTGTGCACGGGCGGTGAGAACTTCCACTCCAGATTTGAATTTTTGTCGATTGAGTCCTTGGACGGTGTCGTGGACATCGTTGAGCGCATTCTGTACAACGCAGTAAAGGAGTAAAGCATGGCAAAGCTGTATTTCAAGTACGGCGCAATGGGGTCGAGCAAGACCGCAAACGCGCTGATCACCAAGTTTAATTATGAAGAGCGCGGCATGCGCGTATGGCTGATCAAGCCCGCCATTGACACGCGCGACGGCGCGGGCGTCATCCGTTCGCGCATTGGTCTGGAGGCAGAGGCGCAGATCATCGGTGCCGAGACCGATATTTATGCCGAGTTTGCCCTGCGCAAGGAATGCCACGTCATCATTGCGGACGAGTGCCAGTTCTTTACCGAGGGGCAGATCGACCAGCTGCGCCGCATCGTGGACGAGCTGGATATTCCCGTTTTGTGCTTTGGGCTGCGCACCGACTTTATGACGCGCCAGTTCTCGGGCAGCTGCAGACTTTTTGAGGTGGCGGATTCCATCACCGAGATCAAGACCATCTGCACCTGCGGCAAAAAGGCCATTGTCAACGCACGCATTGACGGTGCGGGCAGAGTGGTGACCACGGGCGGACAGATCCTGCTTGGCGGTAACGATTCCTACGTTGCCATGTGCCACAGCTGCTGGAAGCAGGCGATTGCCGCGCAGGAAAGCGAGAGTGTGCATGAATAAGCCCATGATCGTTGGCGTTGCGGGCGGTACGGGCTCGGGAAAGACCACGCTTGCCGAGCATATTGCCAAGGCGTTTGGCGAAAACGTGACCGTCATTGCGCACGACAGCTATTATCATTTGCAGGTGGGCAAGACGTATGAAGAGCGTTGCCTGACCAATTACGATCACCCCGACGCGTTTGAGACCGACCTTTTGCGCGCACATCTGGATGCGCTTTGCCGCGGTGCGAGCGTGGACGTGCCGGTCTACGATTACACCATACATAACAGAAGTGACAAGGTAGTGACGGTGCATCCCACACCGCTGATCGTGCTGGAGGGCATTCTCATCTTTTCGGATGCCGCCTTGCGAGATATGATGGATCTGCGCGTATTTGTGGATACCGATGCGGACGAACGCATCCTGCGCCGTATTCTGCGCGACACCAAGGAGAGAGCGCGCAGCCTGGATTCTGTCATTTCGCAGTATTTAACGACTGTCAAGCCCATGCACGAAGCGTTTGTCGAGCCCTTCAAGCGTTATGCGGACGTCATCGTCCCCGGTGGCGGTAATAATCCTGTAGCCCTTGAAATGATCGTGCAATGCATCTGCAAGCAGACGGGGCTGCATACCGTATAAGCGTATCGAATACATTGAATCAGAGAGGACGGTGAGAGTGTGAGATACAAAAGATTTGTCAGCGCGGCGGCATTGCTGCTGGTGCTGATCCTGTCTGCGTGTGCCGCGCCTGCACCGGTCGCGTATCAAAGGGAAGCGCAAAACCCCGTGTCTTGCGCACCGTTGGTTTACACGTTGCAAGGCGAGCTTGTCTCTTGCGAGTTGCAAGAGGGCACAGCAGCTGCCGATCGGTATCTTGCAAGCGCGCAGGACGCAAGACAGTACATATACCTTGCGCTGCTGGCGCAGGAAGCTGAGATCGATCTCTCGGATTTCCAAATTCCCACCGATCATATCACCGAGGTCTTTACCGACGTGATGAACCGTCATCCCGATCTCTTTTTCGTGGAATCGGGCATTTCCTACACCTACACCTCGGCAGGGCAGGTCGTCACGCTCAAGCCCTCGTACCGTATGACGGGCAAGGAGCTTGAGGCTGCAAGGGCACTTGTGGAGCAACGCTTGGACGGGATTTGTGTCGGTGTAGATGAAAATTGGAGCGATTTTGAGATCGCGCTGTATCTGCACGACTATCTTTGCCTGCATTTTTCTTACGATACGACCTATCAGATTTATGATATGTATTCGTTTCTGACCGAGGGGCGAGGCGTTTGCCAAGCCTATACGCTGACCTATATGGCGTTGCTTTCGCGGTACGGCATTGCGTCCGACGTGGCAGTCAGCGCAAAGATGAATCACATCTGGAACGTCATCACGCTGGGCGGTCAGTACTATCACGTGGACGTGACTTGGGATGATCCTATCCCCGATGTGGCAGGGCAGGCGTTGCATGCAAACTTTTTGCGCAGCGACGCGGGCATTGCCGAAACTGGTCATTACGCTTGGGAGAGCGATCACGTCTGTACCTCCGAAGCATACGAGCGCACCTTTCTTGCACAGGTCTCCATGCCGTTTTCTTATACGGCAGGGCAATGGTTTTATGCAGATGGGGAGGGGCGTGCCGTCTACGCTGCGGATTTTACCACCATGCGCGCGCAGAGCGTTTTGCAAACCGATGAAAAATGGCTGACGCCCGACGGCGGCTCGTATTATCTGGATGCATTTATGGGCGTGGGAACCTTTCGCGGCAATCTGATCTATAATACCCCCAAAAAGATATATTCCCAAAATCTGCAGAGCGGTGTTGTGGTGGAAATACAAGCCGAGTTGCCGCGCGGCATGCAGATCTGGGGGCTGTGGGTAGACGGAGATACCGTGTATTACAGCGTGTCGGATGCGCCCGACGGCAGCATGCAAACGCTATCCGCCAATATTGCGGACCTTGCGGATTATCTGTGGGGAGATGCCGATCAGAACGGCACGGTGGACGGCAGAGACGTTACCGCCATGCTCAGATACTTGCAAGGGCTGTCTGCTTCGTGTCACACGGGGGCTGCCGACCTTGACGACAGCGGTGCGGTGGACGCACGCGACGTAGAGATCCTGCGTCAATATTTAGTTGAAAATCATTAAATTTTATAAATCTGCATCGGGCGACCGAGTCCGATAGCAAGGGAGGTTCAAATGGATTTTAAGTTTGTGGACAAAAAGTACCGTCCCGTACCGTTCTGGTCCTGGAACGAGCGTCTTCGCACCGAGGAAACGCGCAGACAGATCGGCATGATGGATGACGTGGGCATCGGCGGCTTCTTTATGCACGCACGCGGCGGCTTGCAGACCGAGTACATGGGTGAAGAATGGTTCGAGAACGTATCTGCATCCATCGACGAGGCAGGCAAGAGAGGCATGCACGCATGGGCGTACGACGAGAACGGCTGGCCCTCCGGCTTTGGCGGCGGTATCGTCAACGGCAAGGGTCTTAAGTATCAGCAGAAGTATCTGCGCGTGAAAAAGTTCACGCCCGATCTCGAAGATCCCAGAGGTCCCGAGGTTATTTACTGCTTTGAAAATTACTGCTTCTACTACGAGGTCAACCCCTTCTACGTAGACACGCTTGACGGTGAGGTCATTGCAGACTTTATCAATGAAATTTACGAGCCCTACTACGCAAAGTACGGCACCACCTTTGACGGCTTCTTTACCGACGAGCCGCAGATCTCCCGTAACGGTATTCCGTGGAGCTTTATTCTGCCCGAGGAGTACGAAAAGGCGTACGGCGAGCCCATTTACGATCACCTGATCGAGCTCTTTATCGAAAGAGGCGAGTGGCAGCAGACCAGAATGAACTTCTGGAAGCTGGTCACCGAGCTGTTCTCCAAGAACTATAATAAGCAGATCTACGATTGGTGCGAAGCCCACGGTCTGCTCTATACCGGTCACCTGGTACTGGAGGAAACCTTAGAGGCGCAGCTGACCAGTAACGGTGCTTGTATGCCCCACTATGAATACTATCACATTCCGGGTATGGACTGGCTGTGCCGTCCCATTTTCCCCTGCCTGACCATGGCGCAGCTTTGCTCCACCGCAGCGCAGACCGGCAAGAAGCAGATCCTTTCCGAGACCTTTGCACTGTGCGGCCACAACGTTGGTCACGAGGAGCTCAAGAGAAACTACGAGTGGATGATGGTACGCGGTGTCAATCTGATGTGCCAGCACCTGGAGGGCTATTCGCTGCGCGGTATCCGTAAGAGAGACTATCCGCCCGCAATGTACTGCCAGCAGCCTTGGTGGGCTGATTACAAGGTGTTCAACGATGCCATGTCCCGCATCGGCATGATGCTTGCAGAGGGCGAGATCCGTTACGATACCCTTGTCATGCATCCCCAGACCTCCGCATGGATCAGCTTCAACTGCGGCTCCAATACCGGTCTTGGCGACTATAACAACGATATCATCCGCGTCATGAACGAGCTGGATGCAAAGCACGTGCTGTATCACCTGGGCGACGAGATCATGATCGAGCGTCACGGTAAGGTTGAGAACGGCAAGTTCATTATCGGCGAGCAGTCCTACTCCACCGTGGTGCTGACCAAGCACATCGCATACTTCCC
Source organism: Eubacteriales bacterium (assembly GCA_045658965.1). Lineage (GTDB taxonomy): Bacteria > Bacillota > Clostridia > Oscillospirales > CAG-272 > SVQP01. The sequence goes on along the minus strand of JAZOVZ010000078.1, from coordinate 52,739 downwards.
GCACACCGAAAAGCTGCTTGCAGAGTTCAAGGCACAGGGCGGCAAGGTCGTTACCGTGGACGAGGTGGAAGGCTGCGATCTGATCGATAATCCCAACATCACCTACACCAAGCGTTACTATGACGGCTTTGATCTGTATTACTTCGTCAACAGCACCGATCAGCCTCAGCCCACCAACTTCAAGGTTGGCAGCTACGGCATCGATATCGAGACCGGTGAGAAGGTTGAGTTCTACGGCACCTATAATTTCCCCGCATACGGCAGCCTTGTCATTGTGGACGACGGTACTGCACACGCAGAGGCTCCCGCTCCCCGCGCGCTCAAGGAAGTTTGCCTGTGCGGCGATTGGCAGGTTGCATCCATGACCGATAACGCGCTGACGCTGGATACCTGCACCTACTGGTTTGACGGCGTGCTGCAGCAGGAGAACGCTTGCGTGCTCAACGTAGCGCAGAGAGCTTACGAGCTTGGCAGAGGCGTGGATATCAAGTGCCAATTCACCTTTAACGCAGAGGTTGTACCCGCGCGTCTGTTCTTGGCATGCGAAACGCCCGAGATCTTTACCATGACGCTCAACGGCAAGCCTGTGGATAAGACCGATTGCGGCTACTTCCGCGATCACTCCTTCCGTATGCTCAACATTGCGGATCTGGTCACCAAGGGTGAGAACGTACTGGAGCTGCAGGTTTACCTCAAGGAGACCGACGAGACTTATGAGAACCTCAAGAAGTCCAGAATTTTTGAGTCTGAAAAGAACAAGCTGACCTTTGATACCGAGATCGAGCCTATGTATCTCGTTGGCGACTTTGGCGTCAAGGCAGACGGCAAGTTTGAGCCTATCCCCAATAAGGCGTACTTCTACGAGGGCGGCTTTGCGCTGGTGGAAGCACCCAAGACCTTGACTCTCAAGGAGATCGAGAAGCAGGGACTTCTGTTCTTCTCGGGTGAGGTAACGCTCAAGAAGACCGTAACGCTTGACGGCGCACCCTGCTGCCTCAAGTTTGACAAGAAGGGCATTAACGCCATTCGCGTCAAGGTCAACGGCAAGGACGTACGCACCGTGATGTGGACGCCCTTCGAGGTGGATATCTCCGAGTACGTGGTTGCAGGCGAGAACGAGATCGAGCTGACCTTGGTCAACAACCTGCGTAACCTTATGGGTCCCCACCACCACGTAGCAGGCGAGCTGCTTGCAGTTGCACCTCCTCACTTCTTTGACGAGGGCTGCATCTGGAACAACTACGCAGGCGGTTATTATACGCCCAAGTATAGCTTCGTGGAAACCGGTTTGATCTAAAACCGATATATATGTCCCGCCCGAAAGGGCGGGGCATTTTGCTCTGCTGCCGGGGAGAACACGCGGCACCCCCGATAACCTCTCACGAAAGTTTTTGATCGACCTTTTTTCAGAAAAGGATGCTGGCGTGTGAAGATTGTTTTTAGTTGCGAGTGTAGTCGACGCCAGCTGATGCTGAATTCTCAATTCAGCATCCAATACTCAACCGGGGCAGAGTCCCAAGTCGCGCCCGCAGGCGCGAAATCTCTTTAACGCCGTTTGATTTGCGAAGCAAATATGTTCTTCTTTGCGGCTCCTTGCCCAAAAAGAACGGAGAGAATTTGCTCACATAATCTCCCAACAGGTTTGGGCGGATATAAAATCTCGTCCCCTACGAGTATTCCGTTAATTCTATGCAGAAATCTCTGTAAAACCTATTGACAAATATTTCACATAGTGCTACAATAGTGTAAACCGATGAGAAAGAGGAGTAGCGTGCGGGGAGCACCCCGACAGAGAGCCGCGGCGGTGAGATGCGGCGGAGTGTGCGTGCGCGAATGGACTTTCGAGGGCAACGGGAAGTATGATCCCTTGGGGATCGTATGTATAGGCGACGGCGTGATCCTCCGTTACAGGGATCGGCGTATGAAACGCACTGGTTTCGTATGATTGAGCGGATAGCATGGGCTATCAAGCAGGGTGGCACCGCAAGAGTTTTCTCTTGTCCCGGCATTCAGATCTTGAATTGCGGGATGGGAGGATTTTTTCTTTTCCGCACCCGATCCGTTTCCCCGACGGACCGGGACAGAGCAGGGGAGAAAGGCAACCAAATGGCAAACGTAGAAATTCCTTACAAGATTTATTTATCCGAAAATGAAATTCCCAGACAGTGGTATAACGTCCGCGCGGACATGAAGAAAAAGCCCGCGCCGCTTATCGATCCCCGCACCATGAAGCCCATTACCCTTGAGGCGATGAGCGAGGTGTTCTGCGAGGAGCTGGCAAGACAGGAGCTGGACGATACCACGCCTTATATCGATATTCCCGAGCCGCTGATCGACTTTTATAAAATGTACCGTCCTGCGCCCTTGGTGCGCGCGTACTGCCTTGAAAAGCAGCTGGACACCCCCGCGCATATTTATTATAAGTTCGAGGGCAACAATACCAGCGGCAGCCATAAGCTCAATTCCGCTATCGCGCAGGCGTACTATGCAAAGATGCAGGGGCTTAAGGGCGTGACCACCGAGACCGGTGCCGGTCAGTGGGGCACTGCGCTGAGCATGGCGTGCTCTTACTTTGGGCTGGATTGCAACGTGTACATGGTCAAGGTCAGCTATGAGCAAAAGCCGTTCCGCCGCGAGGTCATGCGTACCTACGGCGCAAACGTCACCCCCTCGCCCTCCACCACCACCGCGGTGGGTCGCAAGATCTTGGAGGAGCATCCCGGCACTACGGGCAGCCTTGGCTGCGCGATTTCCGAGGCGGTGGAAGCTGCGGGCGCATCGGGCGGTGCATACCGTTACGTGCTTGGCAGCGTGCTCAATCAGGTGCTGCTGCACCAGACCATCATCGGTCTTGAAACCAAGACCGCGCTGGATAAGTACGGCATCAAGCCCGACATCATTATCGGTTGCGCGGGCGGTGGATCCAACCTGGGCGGCTTGATCTCTCCCTTTATGGGTGAAAAGCTGCGCGGCGAGGCAGATTACCGCATTATCGCGGTTGAGCCCGCATCCTGCCCTAGCCTGACGCGCGGACGTTATATTTACGATTACTGTGACACGGGCAGAATTTGCCCCATGGCAAAGATGTACACGCTGGGCTCGGGCTTTATCCCGTCCTCCAGCCATTCGGGCGGGCTCCGCTACCACGGCATGAGCACCGTGCTCTCCGAGCTGTACGATCAGGGGCTGATGGAAGCCAAGAGCGTTGAGCAGACCGCGGTGTTTGCCGCAGCCCAGCAGTTTGCGCGCATTGAGGGCATTCTGCCCGCACCCGAGTCGGCACACGCCATCAAGGCGGCTATCGACGAGGCAATGATCTGCAAGCAGACGGGCGAGCAAAAGACCATCGTGTTCGGTCTTACCGGCACGGGTTACTTTGATATGGTGGCGTATCAGAAGTTCAACGATGGGCTGATGGGCGACTACATCCCCACCGACGCAGAGCTTGATGCCGCATTCGTAAACTTCCCGCCTCAGCCTTGACGCGCAGCGTCAAACTGCGGCAAAGCCGCAATATCACTTGCGCATCGCGCAAATATCACTTTTGCAAAGCAAAAATATCACTGCCGTAGGCAATATCACTTTGCCGTGCGGACAGTCGAGGACGCCTGTCCCTACAAGGATAAGAATATCACTTTTGCAAAGCAAAAATATCACCCTCAAAAGCGCGTGTGAAGGAGACTTGCGATAGGGCAGTATAAAAATCAAAAATAGCTACCAACAGGAAAAGGACGAAGAATTGCAAAAATTCCTCGTCCTTATTTCTTGACAAGCATTGCTTTTGCGGGCACAAAAGCATATAGTGAAATGTTTTGCTTTTGCAAAACGTGAAATAATGTGCTAACGCACATTGTGAAATATCTCGCTCTGCTCGATGTGAAATGAAAATTGCCCACGTCCGCGTAAGCGGACATTTCACATTTGCGAAGCAAATAATTCACCGCGAAGCGATTTCACTTGCCCGAAAGGGCAAATTTCGTTGCGTACCTGCCATAGAGCAGGTACGCAGATGCGGGCTTTTTTATGCTTCCTTTTTGCAAATTCTAAAAGATTTGTTGCAAAACGCAAAAATTCGTGCTATAATATAAATATACTGTTCGATTAAAGCCGCGAATTTGAAAAAAGAGAGGTATCTCCCATGATCAGAATTCCCGTGTTTCCCGTAGGACAAGAGATATTTGAGGGTTGCACCGTGACCGTCAATCAAAGAAAGGCAAAGCCGTACCTTGCGCGCGTATCCGCCATGCCGTTTAACCGAGGCTGGCCGGGGCAGCAACGCCCCTTGGAGCAGACCGAGCTTGCGGGCTTTGTATCCTTTGAGGCGGACGAGGCTGCAACCGTGACCGTGACCTGGCAGACGCCGCCCACCGAGGTGCTGGTGCGTCCGCTTTCGCGCGGTGTCAAGGTGAAGCTTGACGGGTGCACCGCAACCTTTACGCTGCCCGGCTGCGGTCAGTACACGGTAGAGGCAGACGGACCGCACGGGGCTTTGCATGTGTTTGTCAACCCCATCAAGGATGTGGACGGCTTGCGCACCACCTATCGCTTTGCGGGAGGTGAGCACCATATCGGGTCGATCGAGCTGACCGATAACGACACCGTGTATATCGACGCGGGAGCGGTGGTGTACGGCTCTTTCTATGCCATTTGTGCCGAGAATATCCGCATTTTGGGTCACGGCATTATTGACGGCAGCCGCGAGGAGCGCACGAGCGAGACCTCACTTTTGGCTTACGATTACGATGCGCCCATGCCGCGCGACAAGCAGGGCATCCGCGCCTTTACGCATGCACATCGCGTCCTGCGCGGCAATTTGCGCTTCTATCGCTGCAGAAACGTGCATGTCGAGGGCGTTATCTGCCGTGACAGCGCGTCCTTTGCCATCATTGCGGCGGGATGTGAGAACGTGTCGATCGACAACGTCAAGGCTGTTGGCATGTGGCGATATAATTCCGACGGCATTGATCTGTTCAACTGCACGGGTGTCAGCGTCAGAAATTGCTTCTTGCGCAACTTTGACGACTGCATGGTCATCAAGGGCATCTGCGGCTGGGACGATATGTGCAACCGCAATATCATCGTAGAAGGCTGCGTGTTGTGGTGCGACTGGGGCAGAGCACTTGAGATCGGTGCGGAAACCAACGCGCCCGCGTTTTACAATATCGTGTTTACGGATTGCGACGTCATTCACGGCTCGACCATGCAGCTGGATATCCAGCATCATAACCGTGCCGAGATCCACCACGTGACCTTTGAGAATATCCGCGTGGAGTATTCGCAGTATCAGCAAACAGACGTGCACCAGCAGAGTGATGCGCAGGAATACCGCAGCACCGTGCCCGCGCAGCAGCCCATTCTGCTCAACGTCGCGCTTTACGATATGGGGCTGTTTTCCAAGGACGGCTTGCACGGCTGCGCACACGATATTCTGTTCAAGGATATCTTTGTGCTGACCGACGCGCCCCTGCCCATGCCGACGTCGATCTTTGCGGGTCTTGACGAGACGCACTGCGTCAAGGACGTGCGCGTGGAGGGCTTGTATTTCAACGGCGAGCGTGTAACCGACGCAGAGAAAGCCAATTTCGTGATCGGTGCGCATGCATACAATATCAGTTTGTGTTAAAGGAGTGAACGTAAGTGAACGCGTTGCACTATACCTTGATCGGTGCAGGCGCGGTGATTGCCGCTGCCGCCCTGGGTGTGGGCATTTCCGCACCGTACATTCATAAGCTTTTCAAGCACTCGTTCGGACGCTCGGATCCTGCGCCCGGTGGGCAAAATGCGTTTTTGGACGGCTTGCGTGCAAAGGGCTATGACAAGCAGGTCGAGATCGTCAAGCACGGTTGGGACAGGCTGGCAAATGCCACGCATGAAAAGGTTTACATTACCTCGCACGACGGACATCGCCTGTGCGCCAAGCTGTTTGCGCCCGAGCATCCCAAAGCAACCGTTGTTTTGGTGCACGGTTACCACAGCAAGGGGGATATGGATTTCGGCAGCGTGTTCGATTTTTACGAGCAACGCGGCATTGCCATGCTGATCGTGTATCAGCGTGCGCACGGGGAGAGTGCGGGAAAGTATCTGACGTTTGGTGCCAAAGAGCGGTTTGACGTGCGCGATTGGTGCAAATATTTGGTGGAACGCTACGGCGAGCAGCATAGCATCATTCTGGACGGTGTGTCCATGGGATGCGCTACGGTGCTGTTGGCTTCCTGCCTGCCCGATATTCCGCCGCAGGTCAAGGCGGTCATCGGTGATTGCGGCTATGCTTCTGCCAAGGGGCAGATCATGCAGGTCATCAAGGAGGATATGCACATGCCCGCGGGTTTGGTATATCCCGTGACAACGCTGCTTTGCAAGCTGCACGGCGGCGCATATCTTGGTGAGGCAGACGTGGAAAGGGAGCTGAAAAAAGCCAAGATTCCCACGCTGTTTGCCCACGGTGCAGGCGATGATTTCGTGCGCCCCTATAACTCCGAGCGCAACTATGCCGCCTGCACGAGCGCATATAAGCGTCTGTGCATCTTCGAGGGCTCACCCCACGGACTCAGCTACCTCGACCACAAAGAGGAATACGAAAAGGAGATCCTTGCGCTGCTTAAGCACGCGGGGATTCTTGAATAAACGATAAAAGGAACTGCCCGATCGGGCTGCGGAATTAGCGGCAAATAGGGGCAAAAATTAAGGACTGTATCACTTGGATGCAGTCCTTAGTTGTTTTTATAGATAGTTGTCGTAGGCGCTGGCGATCACTGACCCCCCCTCCAAGTGTCTATGTTGAGGTTTTAATACGTAAAACCCAAACAAAAACAGCCGTAGGGGCGATCATTGATCGCCAGCACCTACGGCAATTACTTTTTGAAAGCATTGGTTTTTGATTATTTTACCGCTTATTTCGCTGCCCGATGGGGCTGTTTCTTTTCGTTTATGAATTGGTTCCCGCTTGCTTGCGGTATTCGCTGTACGCGTATTTGAACAAACGCACCTCAACGCCGTCGGGCAGGAGTCTGCCGTAAACGTAGTAGTAATTCTCCCCGTCGATGTTCACGCCGCTCTCGCCTTCAATGCGCAGGGAGTTGTAATCTGCTATCATATAAGGGCTTTCGGAGCCAACGGCATATGCCCAATAGTTGGGAATGAAGTTCCCGTTTTGATCAAGCTTGGGGTGGACGGTGATTGCACCGGGATTTTCCGTTTGATAGTAGATGTCGGCGTTAAACTTGTTTTTCTGATGCGTGGGTCTGTCATGCATGCTTACGGTCGGATATATGACCTGAATACCGGTCGTGTTCTGATATTCTTGAATCGCCTTGTATTCTTGCTCACTCAATATAGAGTAATAGCCAAAACCCTCGGCATAATGCGCGTTTACCTTGACGTTGATATAGGTCTTGGTCTGTTCGTCATACGTGGACTCTATGACGGGGTTGTATCCCGTTTCCTGATAGATGGCTTGGAATTTTTGCATGGTGATCTCGTTGCACTCGGGATATACGATGACGTTTTCGGGTGCGAGATCAGTGTTCTCGGAATCTTCTGCAGGGGGCTGCTCTCCGTTGGCGCAACCTGTGAAGGAAATCAGCGTCAAAATCGAGGATAAAGCCAGCAGAAAAACAATGATTCTTTTCATAAATTTCCTCCGTGTGTATTATTTCTGCGGATTGAAGTTGCGGTCAAGGCGCAGACCCATGGTATCGGATACGGGCACCGAGAAGGTGATGGTGCCAAGCTCGGGCTTTTCGCTTGCCTGGTGCATCAGCGCCTGCATGATGGGCTTGCGCTGTGCCTCGGTGGCAACGATGAGCACGGTGTCCTTTTCCTCGGCAAGCGTCATGCCAAAGAAGTGCTCGTCGCCCTTGCCGTAAGTGCCCTTGGCACGCACGACCGTGCCGCCGCCCGCGCCTGCGGCGCGAGCTGCCTCCATGGCAACGTCGGAAAAGCCTTTGTTGAGTATTGCAATGATCAGATGTGCGTTATATTCCATTTTAACAACCTCTCTTTCCTCTGCGTCTGTGCTGCCCGTGAGTGCCTGCATGGAGCGCACGCCGCCCATGCTGTTTACGGGAATGATCAGACCGATGCCGCGGCCCGGCAGATCGATCTCCATCTGGTCGGGCAGCGTGTTCAGTACGTCCTTTGTTTGCTGCTTGCCAATGACCGATAGGAATATGGTCTTTTCGGTCTGTTCAATGCCAAGCAGATCCAGCACCTTGTTCTGTGCCGTACCGCGGCAGGGCAGGGTGGTGTACGATGCCAGCGCGTGGCGCGAAAAATATTTTTCATACGCGGTGCGATCCTTTTCGCGCGCGATAATCAAAAGTAAATTCAGTTCTTTCATAGGGGGACCTCCTTACAGGTCGATGATATCTTCGTCGATGGGAACGAACTTGGCATCCGGCAGGTGCTTCTTGAGCGCAAAGCTCTTGACGTACCAGATAAAGCCGGGGATCTGTACTGCAATCAGCGGCGTCATGGCAACGAATGCAACCACACCGAAAGCGTCGGTCGCGGCGTTACCGCCAACCGCTTTGCAAGCACCCATGGCGAAGGGGAGCAGGAACGCTGCGGTCATGGGACCCGATGCCACGCCGCCCGCGTCAAACGCGATGGAGGGGAAGGGGGCGGGAACGATGACGGTCAGCAGCAGCGCGATGGCATAGCCGGGGATCAAAAACCACATGATGCTGATACCGGTCAGCACGCGCAGCATGGCGAGTGCGATCGAGCATGCAACGCCGATGGAGAGACAGCGCAGCACCACCTTGCGGGAGATAGCACCTGCGGTCACGGTATTGACCTGCTTTGTCAGCACGTGCACGGCAGGCTCTGCCTGCACGATGAAGTAACCGACGACAGCACCTATAGGAATGATAATGAGGTGTGCGATCCCCTTGCTCGGGTCAGCAAGACCGGAGCCGAGCTGATAGCCGCAGGGAGAGAAACCGATGTTTGCGCCCAGCAAGAACAGCACAAGCCCCAGGTACGTGTAGCCAAGGCCAACCAGGATCTTATGCAGGGCACGCTTGGTCAGCGCGTTGCCCGGCTTTTTGGCGCACAGATGATGGAATAAGAAGAAGCCTCCCGAAATGGGGCCCAGCGCCATGAGCACTTCCCAGAGCTGATGCGGCAGCTGGCGCAAAAAGGGGAGCAGGATCTTGTTGGATTCCGTAATGATCTCGGTCGCACCAAGGTCACCGGGGTCGATCTCACCGCCCACGATCAAACCGAGGATCATGACAGCCGAGATAGGACCGACAGAGGAAAGCGCTACAAGGCCGAAGCAGTCGTTATCGGCTGCACCGTCCGAACGGCTGGAGGCAACACCCACGCCAAGTGCCATGATAAAGGGCACGGTCATGGGGCCTGTGGTGACGCCGCCCGAGTCAAAGGCAACAGCCCAGAAGTTGGTGGGCACGAAAAATGCCATGACAAACACGCCGATATAGCAGATCCACAAGAGCAGCGAAAGCTTGACCTTGAACAGAATGCGCAGCATGGCTACGACCAGGAAGATGCCCACACCCAAGCCGACCGATGCGGTCAGAATAAAGGGCTTGATGTTGGGCACGTAGGTGGCGAGCACCTGCAGGTCGGGCTCACAAATCGTTGCTAAAAAACCCACGAAGAAGGAGAGAAAGACCACAAGCCAGATCTTGCGTGACTTGGTCATTTGTGCGCCTATGTACTCACCCATAGGGATCATGGACATATCCGACCCCAGTGAGAACAGACCCATGCCGATGATCAGCAGTACGGCACCCAGCAAAAAGGAGAGCAACGTGCCCGTGTGGACGGGCGAGATGGTCGCAACCAGCAGGATGGTGATCAGCGTGACGGGCATGACGGCGGCAAAAGACTCCTTGATCTTCTCAAGCAATACCGTCTTTTCAAACAATTTTCCAAAACACCTCACTTAAATTTACCTATTTATTATATTATAGCGAATTTCCGCAAAATATTGGTGAACATTCTGTAAAGTTGTGTTTGACAAGCGCGCGGGAATGTGCTATACTTTTGTTGTTGAAATCTGATTTTTTGAAGGTGATATACGTATGACAGAGCAAGCAATGAGCACGATCCTCCCGTATGACTACGACGACGTGTTGGATACCATACTGGACATTGGCTGTCGCCTGTTGGAGGCGGGGGCTGAGGTGCGTCGCGTAGAGGACACGGTGGAAAGGCTTTGCCTTGCCTACGGCGCGCACGACGTGGACGTGTTTTCCATCGTGGTGCTGGTGGGCGTGACCGTGGAGGGGCCTAACGGCGACCACTATACCCAGATCCGTAAGGTGGGAAATATCGGCAATAGCCTTGTCCGCATTGAAAAGCTGAATGCGCTCTCGCGCAGACTTTGCGCCTGCCCGGAGGACCCGTGGGAGGTCAAGGAGGAGGTCAAGCGCATTTGCCAAAAGAAGACGTACTCGAATTTTCTGATGCTGCTCAGCGCGGCAATTGCCGCAGGCGGCTTTGCCGTGTTTTTTGGCGGCAGCTGGACAGACGGCTTGGTGGCGGCTGTCATTGGCGTGCTGATCATGGTGTTTACACTGTACACCCCCGCCAAGGTCAACGGCACGCTTAAAACCTTCATTACAGCCTTTGTGGCGGGCGTTGCCGCGCTGGGCGCGTGCAGGTTCGTGCCACATACCAATCCCGGTGAAATTATGATCGGCACGATCATGCTCATGATCCCCGGTCTTGCGCTGGGTACTTCGCTGCGTGATTTGTTTGGCGGCGACATGGTTTCGGGACTTTTGCGCTTTGTGCAAGCGTTGTTCACGGCTGCAATCATTGCGGCGGGCTACGGTCTTGCATGGCTGACCTTAGGAGGTGTGCTATGAACTGGGGACAGATCATATACGGCACGGTTGCGTGCTTTGTTGCGCTCTTGGGCATTGCCGTGATCTTTGACGTGCCGCCCAAAAAGCTGCCGTGGGCAATGCTTGGCAGCACCATTTCCTGCGTCATCATGCTGATCGGGGATGCGATCGGGCTTGATCCGCTGATCACCAACATGGCTGCGACCGCGGTGCCGTGCGTATATTGCGAGATCATGGCACGCGTGCTCAAAACGCCTACGACCATTTTTATGATCCCCACGCTTTTGCCGCTTGTGCCGGGAAGCAGATTGTATTATACCATGTTCTATCTGTTCAGCGGCGAGCAGGCTTTGTTTATGGAAAACATGCTGGCAGCGGTCAAGATCTGTACGGGTATTGCATTGGCGATCATTGTGGTCACGGGTGCCGTGCGCTGGATCGAGGCTGCGAAAAGGCAGAGGATTGAAAAAGAAAAGGCAAACGGATAAGTCCGTGAAAAAAGCACCTGACAAGGTGTGTCTGCCCCGGAGCAGTATGAATTAAGGAAATGCCTATCGACAGGAAAAGGACAGAGAATTTTTACGTTCTCTGTCCTCTTTTCTTTACAAGCTCTGCATTTGTGGTCACATATGCAATCAAGGTGATATGCCTTGCACAGCTCGGCGTGATATTACTCGCATCGCTCGTAGTGATATTGCTCCCGCCGGTTGCAGTGATATTATATTCGCCTTGTATGCTTAACGCGCGAAGCGCATATCACTGCCGAAGGCAATACCACGCACTTGTGCATATCACTCGCCAAAGGCGAATATAACTGCAAAATTAGCGCATCACGCTAATTTTGCTTCCGCACGCTCTTATATTCGTCGTAGAACCGATAATACGGGCAATGTCCCGTGTTGTGCGAAAGAAAATCGCACATATCGTCCTCGTCAAGAGATACTAAGCATACGTATGCGTCGTATTCCTCGTCGTAGTCGTAAAATTCACAGCTCTCGCAGTTTGCGGGCTTTTTGTTTTGCAGGGCTGCCATGCATATCGCCTCACTTTCTGCATTTATTATAGCATAAGTGCATAAAAGTGTCAACTGCAGGCAGAGAATTTTGCATGCGGTACTGGACAAGCGCGGTGATGTATGATATAATAAATAAAATAAATTGTAAGGTAAGGAGCGAGTTTGGTATGGCAAAGAATCAAAAAGCAAGCTCGATGCAAAATAGAAAGGTGCTGCGCATAAAAAAGTCTGTGATCGTGGACGTTGTGCGCGTGCTGATCGGTATTGTGGTGCTGTGCGTGCTGCTGGGCGTGTCGTTGGACGTGCTCAACGATCAGTTTGTGACCAAGCAGGATGAGCTGATTGAGGACAGCAAAAAGGACTTTGGCTGGATCGTGATCACGGTGGGATATACCGTGCCGCTGATCCTTGCAGCCACCGTGCCGATGCTGGCTTGCTTGGGCAGCAACAGGGATGCGCAACGTAAGCACCTGCTTAAGGGATTGATCATCGCGGGCGCGGCTGTCATCATATTTGGCGTGTTCTGCCCTATGCAGATCAAGGAACTGAACGACCAGCGAAAGTTTTGCGAGGATCTTGAGCAGCGTGTGGAGGACGAGGAGGATTTTGTCTATCCCGAAACTGCGCCCAAGCTTGCAGACGTGACCAAGGAGATGGAAAGAACCGTTAAGTGGACCGCAAAGGCTGCGCTGGGTATTGCCGTGGTCGGTGCATACCAAGGGGCGAGATATAAAAAGCTGCGCGACGGGGACGAGGACGATGAGATCCCCGAGGACGAGCTTTCGGACGACCTGCCCGACGTGGATTGGGTAGAGAGTGACAAGGAAACCAAAAATTCTTAAAAGAAATTTTCGAAAACCTATTGACATTTTCGTGGTTTGTGATATAATTAAGACACAGTCTTAATAAGGAGCTCACCGACGGAAATGAGAACGAGAAAAACGCATCAGACAGAGCTTGTCATGCAAGCTGTGCATGCGCTGGATCATCCGACGGCGAATAACGTCCTGAAGGCAGTAAGCGAGCTTGACCCCACCGTTTCCAGAGCCACCGTGTTCCGCGTACTGGCAGAAGCTGCCGAGAACGGGGAGGTGCAGCGACTGGTGCTGGCAGGCAGCTCGGATTGCTTTGACATCACGCTCGGTAAGCACGCACATATGGTGTGCAGCAGGTGCGGTGCGATCAGCGACGTTGAAATTCCGGACACCGCGGTGATCGAGAACGGTGCCGTGGCGGTGCCGGGCGGTCGGATAGACGCGTGCCACGTACAATTTTTCGGGCTGTGCCCCGAATGCAATAGGGAACATTCCCACCAAAATCAATAATTTTTTATATTAAAGGAGAATTTTTATTATGGAACTCAGAGGCTCTCAAACCGAAAAGAATTTGATGGCTGCATTTGCAGGTGAATCTCAGGCAAGAAACAAGTACACCTACTATGCATCCAAGGCAAGAAAAGAAGGCTACGAGCAGATCGCAGCTATTTTCGAGGAAACCGCTAACAACGAAAAAGAGCACGCAAAGCTGTGGTTCAAGCTGCTGCACGACGGTGAGGTTCCGGACACCATGACCAACCTCAAGGACGCTGCAGAGGGCGAGAACTACGAGTGGACCGATATGTACGCAGGCTTTGCAAAGACCGCTCGCGAGGAAGGCTTTACCCGCATTGCTTACCTGTTCGAGGCTGTTGCTAAGATCGAGAAGGAGCATGAGGAGAGATATAAGAAGCTGCTGGGCAACATCGAGAACAAGATCGTGTTCTCCAAGGACGGCGAGGCTATCTGGATCTGCCGTAACTGCGGTCACGTTGTAGTTGGTAAGGCTGCTCCCGTTATGTGCCCCGTTTGCGCACATCCCCAGGCTTACTTTGAGATCAAGGCTGACAACTATTAATTGAAAGTATCATTTGCGGCTTGCCGAAAGGCAAGCCGCTTTTCTTGTTATATGCACACATAATTGCATATATGCACAAAAACGTGAATAAATAAATGCATGAAATGCATGCAGAAAATTGCATAATTTCGACGAAAACGCCCTTGTTGGTGAAAATGCTATAAAGAATGCGCAAGAATATCGCGATATTTGTGCATAAATTTTACAAAAAGGGGGTTGACAAACCTTGCATATCGGTGTATAATTATGCACATAATAAACGTGCACGATGCACCGAGTTCCAAAGGAGAAACTACCATGAAAAAGATTATTGCTATGCTGATGGCTCTGATGCTTGCTATGTCCTGTATCGCCGTATTCGCTTCCTGCGACAAGGAAGAGGAAAAGCCCGTACTCAAGATGGCTACCAACGCATACTTCAAGCCCTATGAATATTATGACGGTGATAAGATCGTCGGTATCGACGCTGAGATCGCTGCTGCTATCGCTGAAAAGCTCGGTATGGAGCTTGAGATCGTGGATATGGAATTCAACTCCATCATCACCGCTGTTAACGAAGGCTCCGTTGACTTTGGTATGGCAGGCATGACCGTTACCGAAAAGCGTCTGCTTGAGGTTGACTTCTCTATCTCCTACGCAAACGGTGTTCAGGCGATCATCGTTAAGGAAGGCTCTCCCATCACCTGCGCTGACGACCTCTACGCAGAGGGCGCAAACTACAAGGTAGGCGTTCAGCTGGGTACCACCGGTGACATCTACGCAACCGATGATTTCGGTTCCGAGAACGTAACCACCTATTCCAACGGTAACGAGGCAGTTCTTGCACTGCTGGGCGGCAGCATTGACTGCGTCATCATCGACAACCAGCCCGCAGAGGCTCTGGTAGCTGCAAACGCAGGTCTGACCATTCTGGAGACCGCTTATGCAAACGAGGACTACGCAATCTGCGTAAAGAAGGGCAACGCCGAGCTGCTGGAAAAGATCAACAACGCGATCATGGAGCTGACCGAGGACGGCACCATCAAGAGCATTATCGACAGCTACATTAAGTAATAAGTAATAAGCCCCGAAAAAGTGTGGGATGGCATTGCCATCCCACCTTTTTGAGGTATTAGAAACGCTTTGAAAGGATTCGTTTACATGAAAAAACCTTTGCCTAAGAGCAAAAAAAGACTGATAATCAATTTGTGCCTGGTTTTTGCGTGCGTGCTGGTCATTGTCGGCGTGCTGGTTGCGGATGCCGTGACCAACAACGTCACCGACGCAGCCCCCACAAAAGAGCAAGCGCAGCAGACCATTGAAAGCACACTTGCCGAGCTGCCGCTGTTTAAGACGAGCTGGTGCGCTACCTATACCGCGCAGCAAAGCACCGAGATCGAAATTGTTTCGATCGAGCAGGGAGCTGAGCGCGAGTACGTGGTGCACGTCAAATATACGCGCCCCGATCTTGGCACGCTGTACAAGGAGCATAAAGGCGAGCTGTTTGCTATTGCATACCAAACGACCTTGCAGGGCAGCTCCAACGCTTCCAACATTCAAAAAGCACTTTCCGATTACACGAAAGCAACCGGGCTGATCGAGCAGGCGGCAAGCGTGAGCGGCGAGGCGGATATTTACTTGTACAGCACGCTGCAGGGCGATTACGTCATGCACCTGTCTGATGCAGCCGTTGACGCGCTGCTTGGTGACGTTGCTGCTATCTCCAAGGACATCAAGAGCACAAATGAGATCACGGTGGATGGCAAGGTCGTATCCATCGTCAATAACAATACCATCCGCAAAGGCTTGGATCAGTTCTTCGGAACCACCAACTATGACGATGCAAAGCCCGATACGGCATCGCTTCTGCATCAGAAGATCAATGAGATCAAGGATGAATTTTATCGCAACTTTATTGAGGACGACCATTGGAAGTATCTTGTGCAGGGCCTTGGCAACACGCTTGCCATTACTGCGCTTGCGCTGCTTTTGGGTATCGGACTTGGTGTGATCACCTCGCTGATCCGTATCGTACATGACAAGACCGATAAGCTGTATTATCTTGATAAGCTTGTCAAGGCGTATATCGCGGTCATTCGCGGCACGCCCGTTATGGTGCAGCTGCTGATCATTTATTTCGTGCTGCTTTTGCCCATAGGCATTGAAAAATTCCCCGCAGCGGTGCTGTGCTTTGGTCTGAACTCGGGCGCGTACGTATCCGAGATCATTCGCGGCGGTATTATGTCGATCGATGCAGGACAAACCGAGGCAGGCAGATCGCTGGGCTTTGGCTTCTGGCCTACCATGTGGCATATCGTCATTCCGCAGGCGTTCAAGGTGGTGCTGCCCAGCCTTTGCAACGAGTTTATCACGCTGCTCAAGGAAACCTCGGTTGCATTCTACATCGGCGTTGCCGACCTGACGCAGGGCGGTATCAAGATCCGTTCGCAAACCTACAGTAACTTTATGCCGCTTTTGGCGGTTGCAATCATTTATTTCGTGCTGGTGCTTGGTCTGACCAAGCTGGTAGGCATTTTGGAAAGGAGGCTGCGTAAGAGTGAACGCTAAGGATTGCATTATCAGCGTCAAGGACCTCAAAAAGTATTACGAGGGTGGCGTGCACGCGCTGGACGGCGTGGATATGGACGTGGAGCGCGGCGAGGTCGTGGTTATTATCGGACCTTCGGGCAGCGGTAAGTCTACGCTTTTGCGCTCGCTGAATTTGCTTGAGCAGCCGACCTCGGGACAGATTTTGGTTGGCGGCGTGGATCTGATGGACAAAAAGACCAACATCAACCTGCACCGTCAGAAGATGGGCATGGTGTTCCAGCATTTCAATCTGTTCCCGCACATGACGGTACTGAAAAACATGACGCTTGCTCCCACAAAGCTGTTGGGCAAGACCAAGATGGAAGCCGAGGCAAGAGCCAAGGAGCTTTTGCAAACGGTAGGACTTGCGGACAGAGCGGGAGCATATCCCAGCCAGCTGTCGGGCGGACAGAAGCAGAGAATTGCCATTGTACGCGCGCTTTGCATGGAGCCCGAGGTCATGCTGTTTGACGAGCCGACCTCTGCGCTTGACCCCGAAATGGTTGGAGAGGTACTGGAGGTTATGAAGGATCTGGCACGCAAGGGTATGACCATGCTGACGGTCACGCACGAAATGGGCTTTGCGCGCGAGGTTGCAACCCGCGTGATCTTCATGGACGGCGGCGTGATTGTGGAAGAGGGCACACCCACGGAGATCTTCGATCACCCCAAGAGTGAAAGACTCAAGAACTTCTTGGCGAAGGTGCTCTAAACAGCTCATATCACCCCACTCACGAAAGTTTTTGCGTCGCTTTTTTCAAAAAGCGACCGGGGACTTGGGGCGGCGCCCCAAGTCGCGCCCGCAGGCGCGAAATCTCTTAAACGGCATTTCTTTGGTTCTTTCTTTGTGCCTACTTGCTCAAAGAAAGAACGGAAAGGCTTTGCGCAACGCAATGCCCTGATTCTGTAGGGGAGGCGTTTCGCCTCCTGTTGGTACCGGCATTGCTTATCCGTTTGGGTGTCGGAATCCAAATTCGCGGGAGGGGAAACCCCTCCCCTACAGATTCGCCATTTTACACATATAACCCCATAACAAAAGGGAGCTACCTACGTAGGTAACTCCCTTGTTTGTTTATGTGATGAAATTGTTTCCGTTCTTTTTGGCAAAATTGCCGCAAAAAGAACCAAAAACGGCGTTTTGGATCTTTCGCGCCTGCGGGCGCGACCAAGGGCTGCGCGCCCTTGGATGGGCGGTCGCTTTTTGAAAAAAGCGACGCAAAAACTCTCAAGAGTGGGGTCGTCCGTGTGGTGAGGGTTAGCCGAGTCGGTATTTCTCCCACGCGTTTTTGCTCTGTCTGTGCGCTTTCTCCTTGCTGACCTTGCGCTCAAAATCAAGTCTTTCCAAATACCTCGCAAACGCAAAGCCGCCAAAGGTGTAAGTGCCCCAAACGTCCTGCATGCCGTTGTCCATTTCAAATTCGTTGTACTCGGTCTCAAGCGGCTTGAGCGTTGCCATGCGCATCTTGTTGCCGTATTTGGATGCCTGCACCACCATGGTCATGCCCGTTACGTCGGGATTGTAATCGCTTTGCGGTGCACCGCTGCCGCCTTCTTCCTTTTCCTTATATCCGTATACACGTACGGGGGTGGGGGAGAACAGAATGACCTTGACCAATTTCTGATCGGGACGCACGAAAATGCCGTCGGTGTCAAATTTCAGCTTCTTTTTCACAGGGATAGGGAACATGGGCTTGGTTAAAAATCGCAGGGTGTTTTGCATGGTCGCGTGCGTGCGGTTGAAGGTAACCTGCAGCTGGCGCAAAAGGATGGGCATGTACTTGATGGCAAAGACCTCCTCGCCCGCGTCAATGATCATGTCGGGACCTTGGCGCGCACTGATGACCGTGGTCAAAAGGCTGTGGCATATTTTGAGCTGATAGCCGTTGCGCTTGCACGCCTTTTTGATCAGGCGGCGCGATTTGCTGCGGTAGCTCGCAATGATGCAAAGTACCGCAACGGCGGCAATCAGCACGCCTATAACGGGCACGAGCAGCGCGATCCAGCCGTGCATCTTAAACAGCGCAGCACCGATAAAGGCGAACGGCGCGATATACAGAATGCCGATGAAAATGACCAGCAGGGTCGATGCAAGCCCGGGCAAGAACCATATTAACTTTTCCAGTTTGTCATCCTTGAGTGAGCGCGGGGGATACGATTTCATGGTCAACCTCCTTGAAAACGGTCACGTGAACGTGTACTGTAATCAAATTATAACACGAAACAATCAGATTGTCAATAGGGAATGCAAAAATAATCAAAAATATTTGAGGTTAAGCATTATCCCAGCGCCTGCAATCTGTTTTTGATGGTAAGCAACTTTTCGTTTTCTTCAAGCTTTTGGAAAATAGGATTGACGTCCAAGTGATTGAGATAAATGCTTGCCAAGCTGCGTTCGCTGCTTCTGCCAACCTGCGCGTCCTCGTAATGCAGCCCCTTGACCATGGGGGAGGTATGGTCAATGCAGGTAAATTGCGCGTAGAGTTCCAGGTGATCGCACATTTCCGCAAGCTCTGCAAACGCCCGATCAATCTGTCCTGCCTCGATCGAGCTCAGTGCTAAGCCGCGGCAAATGCTTGCAAGTCTGTTTTCCCAAAAGCCGAAATCACCGTCCGAAAATACGATATGGAAGATATCGTAGATGCCTTTTCGGATGGCGTGGCGTTCCTCGGGAGAATAATTTGCTTCGGGGCAGGTAGTCAACTGACTTTCTGCCATATTCAGTTCATCGCATACCTTCCAGAAATACCACTTGCAGTGCTCCACAAGCTCGTCGCCCTTGAGCACCAGGCGCAACAGATCCTTGTTGGTAGGCACCTGCTTAGCATATTCAACGGCAATCTGATCGTTGCCGATGGATGCATGTGTCAGTGTAAGCATTGTCAGTGCGGAAAAATGTATCTCCGAATTTTTGCTGCCCAAAAGCTTGTCGGCAATGCTGATGATCTCGCTGCTGTTGCCCGTGCGGTCCACGATGTAAAGGTCGTGCATCAGATGATTGAGCACAGTCTCGTTGTGTGGGTATTTCTTTTGATACTCTCTGCACAGCTCCAAGGATTCGCGGCGTTTGCCCTTGTTGACCAACGCCTGCGCTTTCGTTTTGAATGCTTCGATCTCCTTTTGCTGACGCGCAGCGTCACAGCCGAGCAGGTAGTCCACGGTGGTGTCGTAAAACGCAGCAATGTGGGGCAGCAGAGAAATATCGGGCATACCGTCTCCGCGTTCCCATTTGGAAACCGATTGCACCGAGATGCCAAGATAGGTGGCAAGATCCTCTTGTGTGATACCGCGTTCTTTGCGCAGCTCCTTGATTATCGTAGAAAAGCTGATTTCCATATAATACTCCTTTATTGCGAAAGTAACAAACGTTTGCTCTGATTACAGTATAGCACATTTGTCAGGAAAAGCAAGAACCGCTGCGTTCAATTTCGGTTGATAAAATCTACCGTTAGTGGAATCTGCACGCAAAATAAGCGGTAAGTGCATATTAGCCATCGCGCTTTTTCATGCCCTGTGACCGCTAAAAAGCAGGAGTCTGATACTTGACAACAGACCCCTGCTTATATTTTTCAGTTTGGTTTTTCGTTGAATTTGCGGGCAAATGCATTTTTACCCCAGCTTTTCAAGCGCAGCTGCAAATGCATCCGCAATGATGCGCGCCGTGGCAATACCTGTGGAGTTGGTTTCCTCGTAGTGGTTTTCGCCCGTGGCATCGGTCACGGTGTCTATATAGGGCGCGTCCTCGTTGAGCAGATAGTTGCTCGGGGGAATGATATAGCCAAGCTCGTCGTTGCAAAGCCCCACGATCAGCAAATTTTGCACGCCGTATTTTTGTGCAATCTCGGATAGCGGCGTGGGATCGCCTTCGCCAAGCCCCTTGCCGCTGACCAGCTCGGGGAAGATCTCGCCCGGCATCAGGCAAAGCGCGACCTCGCCCAGCTGCAGTACGCCCAGCTCACTATGCAGGTTGTAGCCCGTCATACTCTCACCGCGGCTGACCTCGTTGCCAAGGATACCGAGGAATTTGTAGTAAAAGAACAGGGTGTTGTCAAGCGGGATCTCCACGTCTACGCGCGCGTATGCAAGCGCAGGCGAGAGCGCGGCTTCGTTATCAATGGAAAGAATCGCGTCGGTCAGAATCTCGGCGGTCTTGCGCATGTTTTCTACCGCGTCAAAGGGCTCTGTCAGCTCGCGCGTCATAATCAATCCACCAACAGCACCCGGCATAAACATGGCGTCGTCGCCCGTGGCTGCCTTGATCGCATCCGCTACAGCACCCGGAAAATCGCGGCTGAGCAGCGTGTTTGCACCGCGCAGGGATTCGGCATGCGAGGCGTACGAGAGCAGACGAATGCCGTTTTGCGCATCGTCATGCGGTACAAAGCGCAGTTGATAGAGATTGGGATCGTATTCGTGCGGCTCGCGCGAGTCATAAAGCAGGTCTTGGGGCAGGGTAGAGCCAAAGTATAGCGTGCCCTCGGTGCGGTCGTCATAAGCCGCTTGTGCCGCCAGCACAGCCGCATCGATCAGGTTTTGCATAAAAGCGTCGTTCTTGCCGTCCTGCGCAGCAGGCCCCCAAAGTCCCAGCGTATCAATGCCGGCATGCGTATGCGTGGCGTATACGTTGATTGAAATGCAGCCTATCTGCTTGCAAAAATCCTTGAGGCGGTTGCGAATGGCGGTCACCGTGTCGTTGCCAAGCCCCACGCAATCAATGCCGATCAGCAAAACGCCGCCCGCGCCCGTGTCGATCCAAGCAGCACTTGCGCGCTGCAGATCCAGCACGCCCGTGATCTCGCGTCCGGAGTGGTAGCCCGCGATATAGAGCGGCTGATCGGTGCTTTCTGGTAGAGAAATTTCCACCGAGCCAAAGCCCATGCACCAAGCGTCGCCCTCGGATTGATATGTGTCCTTATCCTGCGCGCACGCGGCAAGTGCGGGGATCAAAAGGCAAAGCGCAAGCAGAAAAATGAGTATCTTTTTCATGCTGCCACCCCCTTACAGTGAGCCGATCACGGGGATCAGCGCACGCAAAAGATCGAGAAAACGCACGTCATTGACGCGGCAAAGCAGCAGTGAGAGCACAAAGCTGACAAGCAGCAGCGCAACGCCGCCGCAGGCGTAAAGTGCGATCCATAAGGGCTTTTTGCTTCCCTTGGGCGGGAAAAACAGCAAAAGCGCGGCAAAGGCGGCAAACAAGAGCAGCGGCAGCAGCCAATGCGGGCTGATGCGTGCGCCCTCTAACTGCGAGAAAATGGCAATAAAGTCAAGCTCGCCGCCGCTTTCCAAAAACAGCGCGAGAATGCCGCCAAGATTGCGCAGCGTCAGCGCGGCAGCCCAGGCTGAGAGTATGGTGCCGCCAATGGACAGACACATGCCCAGCCTGATCTGATGACTATTGATCGTTTTCATCGAGGAATACCTTCTTTATTGTTTCCAAGTACCCGTAGCCGTAAAGATCGTCGGGCTCAAGGTAGCTGCTCTCGGTCCATTCGTTCCAGCTGTTGACCGTGAGCAAGGGGTGTCTGTCGGGGTGCTTTTCGTCAAGGTACTGCTTTGCCAGCTCAAAGCCCTTTTGCACGTTTTCGGGCGTGTTTTCGGTGCAGATCTGGTAAATTTCCTTGGTGATAAAGCGAGGCGTTGCATCCCAACCAACCGATACCTGTGGATAGTAGGGCGCGTTGATGTTTGCGTCAATGTACTCCCACTCGCGCTTGACGTCCTCCAGGATGACAGGGTAGGGTCTGCCCATGTAGGCAAAGTCCACGAACTGATAGTGCGTCACACCGTCAAAGCCCACCTTGTTAATAAAGGTGAAAATGTCGGTCTCGGCATCCAGCATGCGCTGCATGTACTGGCGGGAACGAATGGTCAGGTGCAGGCAAAGACCGGGATAGCCCGCCTTGATTGTTTCCTCGCGGAAATATTCGATGGCATCCAAGGTCTGCTGCACGCCGCCAAAGCCGCGCACCAAATTTTCAAGGTCGAAGAGCATATAGACAGGCTTGCCGTCGATCTTGTAGTAAGAGGGATGCGAGAAGTACTTCTCAATGGTGCGGTGCACAATGCCGTTAAAGGTTTCGCGGTTGACCGCACCGTCCCAGATCGGCACCTTGCACTCGGAGGTGCGCTTGTCCCAAAGGCTCTCGGCGGTGTGGTTTGCCCACATCAGATAGAACTTCATTTTGTGGTTGTTGCGCGCCGCGAGGAAACCGTCGTTGAGGCAATTTTCAAGGAACGGGCGGTTGTCATACCAGTACCAGTCGTAAATGAATACGTTGACGCCGTGCGATACTGCCGCCTCGATCTGCATTTCCATGACGTAGGGGTCAGCTTCATTCACGTATCCCCAACGGGGCTTGCGCGGCCACTGGTGACCGGGAAAGCGCGCGGTCATGGCTTTAACGGTCTGCCATTCACCGTAGCCCTCGGGCCAAAAAATGCGGGAGCGAGGCTCGTCACCCGTGTAGGACGGCCAAACGTATGCTGCAATGTCGTATTTTTTCATAATGATCTCCGTTCTGATGTATTTATCTTGGATGTCAAATGGCATGGGGAGTTTCGGTTCAAACCGAATTTTTGTCGAGATCCTTCGCGGCGCATTTCGGGCTGTCATTCTCGAGCGAAGCGAAGAATCTGGCCCGAAATGCTTGCTCGAGGATGACAGACAAAAATTCGGGCGATACCCGGATATGGTAGCTATTCCTTGCTACACTCCTTTTATTTCATGAATGTCACATTCCCAAAATTTAAGCACGTGCGGTTTTTTGGTCAGCACTACAAGAAGGTAGCATTCCTGTCCGTTTTTAAGGGGGCGATTCGATTTCACTTTGCCGTATTTTTGAAAATGGACGTATTGGTTGGTCACGATCTCGGTATGACCGCCGCGAGATCCGGGGGAGGATACGTATTCCTCCTCGGTCTTGAGCTCCAAAAGACCCACGCGGTCGATCTCAATGGTGAACTTGCCTTGGCGCAGATAAAGCAAGCGAATGCATTGCTGCCGGATGGCGTCCACGACCATCACAGCCACCGCCCACAAAATCACCGCGATCAGTATCATCACCGCGCAGGCAAACCACGTGCGGCTGTGCCATTTGGCAACCGTATTCCATGTGACAAGCACGCAAAAGGCAATGAAAAAAACTTCGGCAACAATGGTTTTCAAAAGCTCGATCAACAAATCGTGCTGATGCTGCTGCACGATGTCCTCGCGCGTCAGTATGACTTTTTTATCCTGTTCGTACATGTTATCTCTCCACAATCAAGTATTCGTCAGCCTGATACACGCAAATGATACGGGGCTTTTTTGTCAGCGCGACAAACACGTAGCATTCCTCGCCCTGCTCAAGCGTCTGCTTGGTTTGGAATTTGCCGTGCTTGGCAAAATGCGCGTACTGGTTGGTCACGTATTCGCGATGATATCCCTTGCCAAGGGTATTGTGAACCCATTCTACCTCGGTCTTAAGCTCCAAAAGCTCAATGCGGTCAAGCTCCAAGGTATAGCGGTCGAGCAGTATCGCCAGATATTGTCCGAGCCCCTTGCCAAGAGAGAAGGTTGCAATCACGCAGCCCGCAAAGCAGAGCAGGGCTACAAACGAGAACAGCAGGATCAGCACGATCATGCCGTTTGTCTGCGTGACTGCCGCCACGATGCAGACGATTCCAAAGGTTAACAGCATCACGTACAAAATAGCAAGGAGCACAACCGCCAGCAAAACGCTCGTCAACGCCATATGCTTTTGTTCCTTGATCACCTCTGCGCGTCGCTTGACTTTTCTTTTTTCTTCTTTTTCGTACATATCTTGTCTCCTTATTCTAATCTCTTTCCCACCTTGACGGTGCCATCCTCTTGCCAATACAGCTCAAAGATCTCAAGGTACTGCTCGCAGCCCGGCTGACGCTCGGCGCAGGAGATGTACCATCTGCCCTTGTAGCAGAATACCTCCGCGCAGGAGGGCACGTTGGCAGGGCAGAGCGGGGGCACCTTGGGCTCAAGCAGCATGCCGAGCGATTGCCAGCCCGATATGGGATTATCCGACACGGCATAGGACGTGCCGCGAGAGCAATTGGTGTAAAAGAGGTAATATTTGCCGTCCTTTTTGAGTACAAAGGGCGACTCCAGCGTAATATCGCAAATGTCAAAGGTGTAAGCACCCTCGTCCTGCCAGTGGATCATATCGCGCGAGGACGAGATGCCAAGCGCGGTGCGCATGCCGCCGTCCTCGGTCTTTTTGGCGGTGCAGTAGTACATGTAAGCCGTTCCGTCATCGTCAAGGAACACCATGGAATCGCGGCAATCCGACCACGCGTCCTCTCGCCACGCGCCCCATTCTCCGGGCAGCACCACGGGGTTGCCCTGGTATTTCTCCCATGCAAAAAGATCGCGCGAGGTCGCAAGGCAGATGGATTGCGCCACGTCAAGGTTGACGCCCGTGTAGTACATGTAGTAAACGCCGTCCTTCTCGGTCACACCGGGTGCCCAGACCTGATAGCTGTCCACGCCGCCGCGTGTGGTACAAAGGCAGGGCGGATGAATATCCCAATGCACAAGGTCGGTCGAGGTCGCGTGCCCAAAGGTGTCGCAAAAGCGGGTGTCCCACTCATATCCCACGTTGCCGCGAATGTAAAACACGTGCATGATGCCGTCCTTTTCGACAAACGAGTGGTCGATAAAGCTCATGCCCGGCTCACAGAACATGCCGCGCAAGGGGTATTCGCCCCGCTCAAGCGCACATACGTAACGCTCGGCACGCTCCATAAAGTTTTGTACAGTGTGCCCGACAGCCCAGCCAAAGCGTGCGCTTGGATGGATGCCCGCGTCAATATCCTGTGCGCGCCCCATCAGCGCGTCAATATTGGCAACGGTTTTGCGAGTTTCAAAATCGGTGCGCAGACGAAAGGGGGCTACGCGTGCGCGCAGCTCGGCGTATGCAGCATAAAAGGGCGTGATATTCATACAAACTCCTTATGGCACGTGAAGATTTGTTACTTCCATTATATCACAGCGGCATAAGAATGTAAAGAGTCAAATTGACAAACAGATTTCCTTGTGATATAATGAAAGTAAATCACCGCCATATAGCATTGGCGGCATTCGGAGGTGACCGTATGCGATTGACCGAAGCACTCAAGCAAGAGATGCAAAATAGGCCCTTGGGGGTATTTTGCCCCGATCATTTCCGCGGTATCGGCTACCGCACGGGTACAAGTACCTCGCCCGCAGGCAAACGCGCCGACGGGATCTATGCGCTTTTTACCCAGCCCACGCCCTACATCTATCAAAACGATCTGATCGTCGGCAGTCAACGCTCGCTGTTCACTCCTCTGACCGAGGAGCAAATCGCGCAGGCGTCCGAGGCGGTGGCGGCGTATCCCGAGCGTTGGTTTGGCACCAATAAGGACCATTTTGCGCCCGATTACGAGACTGTGCTGGGCGTAGGTATTGTCGGTCTGCTTGCGCAGATCGAGGCATCCGAGAAAGAGCACGCAAACGATGCCGATGCGCTTGATTTTCTTGCAAGCATGCGTCATGCTTTGCACGCGCTGCAACAGCGTTTGCGCGCGTATGCAAGGCAGGCAAGAGCACTTTTGGGCACGCAGGGCTATGACGACGCGCGCCTTGCAGAGATCGCCAAAAACTGCGAGCAGGTTGCAGATGGTGTGCCCGAGAGCTTTGCCCAAGGGCTGCAGCTGGTATGGATGATCCATTCCTGCTTTTTGTACGAGGGGCGGTACGCCATGGCACTTGGCAGGATCGATCAGTACCTGTATCCGCTGTACCTGCGCGACGCTGCGGCAGGGGTCATCGACCAAGCGGGCGCAACAGAACTGCTCTCAAACGCGCTGGTCAAGATTTGTGAGAATCGCTATTATTTTGGCGGCGACGACGTGGTCAATATCTGTATCGGCGGCTGTGATGAGAGCGGAAAATGCGCGGTCAATGCGCTGAGCTACGCGACTCTGTATGCCGTCAGAGATATCAATATGCCGGGTCCCAACCTCTCGGCACGCATCACGCCCGACACGCCAGACGCCTTTCTTGACGAGTGCTTGAAGGTCATCGGCACGGGGCTTGGATATCCCGCGCTGATGAACGATACGGTCAATATGGCGGCGCTGCGTCGCTATGGATATGACGAGATCGACGTGCGCAATTACAGCATGGTGGGCTGCATTGAGAATTTTATCACGGGCATGCAGCCGCCTTGGAGCGACGGCCGCTTTGATACCCCGCGCTTTTTGGAGTACGTGCTCTTTGACGGTGAGGGCTACGATAAGGGTCGCAAGGGACTTGTGACAGCACCGCTTGGCGAGATTGCGACCATGGAGCAGTTCATGCAAAATCTCGAGGTGCAGCTTGCGCACGGCGTCAAGGAATACGTGCAGGGCTTCCGCGCCTATAACGACATTGCCGACCCCGAGCATTACACCTCGCCCTTCTTATCCTGCTTCTGCCGCGATTGCATCGCGCGTGGACGCGATATCAACATGGGCGGCAGCCGCTATCCGTCGGTGCACGGTGCGGCACTGATGGGCGTTGGCACTATGAGCGATTCGCTTGCCGCTATTGAAAAGGTGGTATTTTGCGACAAGAGCGCAACGCTTGAAGAGCTGGCAGAGGCGTTGAAATGTAATTTTGAAGGGTACGAGCAGCTGCGCGCGCTGCTGCTGGCAGCACCCAAATACGGCAACAATGATTCCTTTGTAGATAAGTACGCGGTGTGGTTCACCTCGTATCTGCCCGATCAGTTTGATCAGTATAGCACGCGTGACGGCGGCGGTATCTATACCGCTATGGCGGCAAATACCAGCAATATCTGGGCAGGCATGCAGATCGGTGCAACGCCCGACGGCAGACGCGCGGGCGAGCCTTTGTCGGATGCGGCATCTCCCACCTACGGACGCGATATCAAGGGCGCGACCTCCACGCTGCAAAGCGTTGCCAAGCCGGATTATACGCGCTGTGCCTGCGGCACGGTGGTCAACCAAAAATATTCGCCCGCCATGTTTGAGGACGGCAACAGAGAAAAGCTGTTGCAGCTGATCCGCGTATATTTTGCCAAGGGCGGGCAGGAGATTCAGATCAACGCCACCTCTGCCGAGGTGCTGCGTGACGCAATGGAGCACCCCGAGCAGTATGCCTCGCTGGTGGTGCGCGTTTCGGGCTTTTCCGCGTTTTACGTTACGCTCGGCAGGGAAGTGCAAGAGGATATTCTGCGCAGAACGCAGCAGGGGTAAGGTATGGCAGAGCTGATCGTATCCAACGTGCAACATTTTTCAACGGGGGACGGCCCCGGCATCCGCACCACGGTGTTCTTAAAGGGGTGCAATCTGCGCTGTCCGTGGTGTCATAACCCCGAAACCGTCTCGCCCCTGCCACAGACTCTGTACTTCAAGGGCGCAGATCAGGTGCGCAAGTACGGCACGCGTATGAGTGTGGAGCAGTTGACCCGGGAGCTGATGGAGGACGAGGATTTTTACCGCGCAAGCGGTGGCGGTGTCACAATCAGCGGCGGTGAGCCGCTGTTGCAGGCGCACGGTGTTGCAGAGCTTGCAAGGGAGCTTGGCAAGCGGGGTGTGCCGACCGTCATAGACACGGCGGGAAGCGTGCCGTGGGAGAGCTTTGCCGCCGTTATGGACGCGGCAGACGCCTTTTACTTTGATTATAAGATCCCCGATGGCGCGGCATATGCGCAGTTTGGCGGCAATGCCGAGCTGATCTATGATAATTTGTGCCGCCTGATCAAAAGTGGCGCGCGCGTGCGCGTCAGAATTCCGCTCATCCCCGGCGTCAATACGTCAAATGAGCAATGCACGGACATGTGCGCGCAGCTGCGTGCGGCGAGCGTGGAAACAGTCGATCTTTTGCCCTTTCACCGCATGGGGATAGGCAAATACGAGGCAATGGGGCTGTCTTACGCGTATGCCGACGTGCAGCCGCTCTCGCAGGAGGAAATTGCCCGTATTGAAAGCATGTATAAGCAGTATTTTGCAGTCAAAATTGAACGTTAATGAGGTGTATTATGAAAGTCAAAGCAGCAGTATTTATGGGCCCGCACAAGCCCTTTGAGGTAAGAGAATTTGAAGTGACCGAAACGCCCTCGGGCTATGGCAGATGCTCGTTGATCGCCAGCGGCATTTGCGGTACCGACCTGCATTTTTGCCGCGGTACGCTTTACGTTGACCCCATGACCATTGTCGGGCACGAATTTGTGGGCAGACTGGTGGATTGTGACGCAGCCGAGGCAGCGGCGTACGGACTTTGCGCGGGCGACAACGTCATCGCGGATATTGCCGTGCCCTGCGGTGAGTGCCTTTTGTGCCGCGAGGGCGATGACGCCAACTGCGTGAATATGCAGGTGACCAACGGCGGCAGCGTTGAGGTTGCGCCTTACATGTACGGTGGCTATACCGAGGTCAATTACACGCCTCTTTCCAATCTGGTCAAGATCCCCGCGGAGCTGGATCCCGCCATGGTTGCCACCTTTGCTTGCCCCGGACCTACCGCCATTCATGCCTTCCGTCTTGCCGGTCAAGCAGGCGTCAAGCTGCATGGTAACACGGTAGCCGTAGTGCAGGGTCTTGGACCCGTGGGCTGCTTTGCCGTGCTGTATCTCAAGGCGATGGGCGTGAAAAAGGTATATGCCATCACGGCAGGAGAGAACGCGCAAAGAGAAGCGCTTGCACTTGCGCTGGGTGCGGATGAGGTGCTCAACATCACGCGTGACGGCAAGGATGCCGTTACAAAGAAGCTGCAATCTGAAAATAACGGTCTTGGGGTAGACCTTTGCTTTGAAGCATCCGGTGCGCCCGCAGCGGTAGCACAGGGCATGGATATTCTGCGCAATCGCGGTGTATATCTCATCCCCGGACAGTACAGCAACAGCGGCGGCATCGAGATCCAGCCGCAGATCATCACCTTCAAGGCGTTGCACATCATTGGCTCGTCGCAGTATTCCATGGTAGACGTCAAGGATTATTTGCAGTTCCTTTGCGCGCACCCCGAGTGCCACGAGACCATTGTATCTCTTGGCAGCCGCTATGCGGTAGCGGACGTCAACAAGGCAATTGAGGACGCCATGTCGGGCAACAACGTCAAAACGCTGTTGGTCAAGGAGTAAAGGGGATTTATGGAACATAAAATTTTTGCAAGATATCCGCTTGGAAACAAGAGCCGCGCATGGAAGCAGGATCATTTCATCCTTTCTAATTTCTCTGCGCGTGCGGGTGATATGCGCAAGTGCCTGCGCAACTGCAAGGACGCGGGCTTTAATACGGTTGAGATAGGCTGGGCAACGCACGAGCAGGCGGACGAGGCGGTCATTTACTGCGAGCAGGAGGGGCTGGATCTCATTTTCCAAGACCTTTCGCGCTACGGCGGCATGCAGCAGTATCGCCGTTGCGAGAGCGATGCCTTGTCCGAGGTCATTCGCGAAAAGCGCGCGTATAAGAGATTGATCGGCTATTACATTTGGGATGAGCCGTGGAAGGATGACCAGCTGGAGGCGGCGCGGGCCTTGACCGATGAGTGCGAGCGCGAAGCCCCCGATCTGTTGCCCTTTACGGTAGCGATTCCCAGCTATAACCCCGACGACACATGGGAGAGCGGCACGTTTGCCGCTTACCTCGAGCGGTACGTAACCACCATCAACCCGCCCATTCTGTCGCTGGATTATTATCCCGTGGGCTTGCCGGGCTACACACTTGAAAAGCAGTTGGACGACTCCAAAATGTGGCTTGACCTTGGCTGTATGAAGTTCTTAGGCGAGAAGTACGGGCTGCCCTTGTGGTTTTACTATCAGGGCGTGGATCTGCATAAGGCGGGGTATTTCACCTTCCCCATGATCCGCAGCATGATGTATGCCGCCACCCTGTACGGATGCAAGGCGTTGCAGCATTTCTCGGCGGTGGGCTCGATCATCGATCAGGACGGCAATAAGGAATGGTCGTTTGAGGATCAGAAGGTCATCCACGAGGAGTTCCGCAACCTGGGCGGCACGCTGATGGCACTCTCGTCGAGGCGCGTCATACACGACCAAACCCTTGACACGGGTTTTGCGGCGTTTACAGAAATGCATCAGACCGAGAAGGACAGCGCGTACCTGGCGGATAAATTGCCCAAGCGCGTATCGGTTGCCGAGTTTGAGGACGATTACGGCAACGGCTATATCATGATCCTCAACCGCGATTATGAGCTCGCGCAATCGTTTAGTCTGCCCCTGAATGGCAGTTACCGCCTGTACGAGGTGTCTAAAGTGGACGGCTGCCAGTACGTCGTAGCCGATAGCACCGACCGCATCGAGGTCACCCTTGATAAGGGCGACGCCGTCCTGTACCGCATCCAGAACGCCAACGACGAGGCGTTTACGGTGGAGTATCGGTTGATTAAAGGGTGAGCAAATGGAGAACAAATTGCCGATCCGTAAAAGATTACGTCTTAAGGATTTCGATTATAGCAGCCCGGGAGCGTATTTCATTACCATATGTACGCATCGAAAAAAATGCACCCTATCGCGTGTTGTAGGGGCGATTCACGAATCGCCCGCGGAAACCAATCCCCGCAACACCGTAGGGGCGATTCACGAATCGCCCGCCGAAACCAATCCCCACAACACCGTAGGGGCGATTCACGAATCGCCCGCCGAAACCAATCCCCGCAACGCCGTAGGGGCGATTCACGAATCGCCCGCGGAAACCAATCCTCGCAACACCGTAGGGGCGATTCACGAATCGCCCGCCGAAACCAATCCCCACAACGCCGTAGGGGCGATTCACGAATCGCCCGCGGAGAATGTCGCCCTTCATGTTGTTGGGACAACACAAGAATCCCCCATTCAATTAACCGAATACGGGAAAATTATTGCCGGGGTAATAAGCCATATTCCCGATAATTATTCTGCTTTTGTGGATAGTTATGTAATTATGCCCAATCATATTCATTTGATTATTGTGATTACGGATACCATGGATGCGCGGGCGATTCGTGAATCGCCCCTACGTGGTCGATCAGTGATTTCGAAAATGGTTGGATATATCAAAATGAATGCCTCGAAAGAGATTCACAAACGATTTGGAGATTCAACCATATGGCAACGTGGATTCCACGACCACATTATCCGCAACCGCGAGGATTATGAACAAATCGCCAAATACATTTACGAAAACCCGATCAGATGGCAATTTGATTGCTTTTATACGGCGGATGATGAAATGAGGTAAAATATGAATTACATTCAGTGGATTAGAAGTAAAGTCGGACATGAGAAAATCATGTTGGTGCACGCGGGTGGTTGCATTTTCAACAGTGATGGAGAGGTGCTGCTGCAGCGTCGTGGCGATTGTGATCAATGGGGCTTTCCCGGTGGCACTGTCGAATTGGGCGAGACGCCGCAAATGGCAGCCGTGCGCGAGGTCAAGGAAGAAACCGGTTTGGACGTTGAGGTCGGAGAATTGATCGGGATATACACGGATTTTGACGTGGAATGCCGCAATGGAGACAAATTCCAAAGCATATTGATTGCATATGAGCTTACAGCAACAGGAGGAGAACTCTTTTGCGATCAACAAGAAACGATGGAGCTCAAATATTTCGGATTGGACAATGTGCCCGAATTGTTCTGCAAGCAGCACAATGATATATTGAATGATGTGCGTGTGAGAAAAATTAAATAAACAACGCTCCCGATAGATTCGAAATCCATCGGGAGCTGTTTATTTGCATTATTGATTTACGTACCAAACGGGCGACAATGCCGCCTCGTCCGAAAGGGGATCGCGGTCCGCGCGGGCGAAAATCGTTTCCATGACCTGCTTCATGATGCGCGCGTCGCACGCCTGCACGGGCGCGTCGCCGATACGACCGTCGGTGATGGCACCGTGGTAACGGAATGCGGTCTCAAATTGGGGAAAACGTGCCGAAATGTCATTGGTAAAGGTGCAACTGTGACGCTTGACGCATCTCGTGACTACCTCGCCCGATGCGCGCTTGATCTTGACCTCGGTCGTGTCGTCGGTGATGCGGTTGGGGATCTGCAGCATCTCGTCCACCGCGTGCAAATAGGTGTTGCGCGCGTGCGACGTGCCCACCAGCAGCACGAAGCCGCCCATCTCGTATATCTTGCCGTAGCAGCTTTCGGGCGCAGTACCCGAGATCACGTCGATCTCGCCCGCCACAAACGCCTCGGCTTTTTCGCGCTCGCCAAACACCACCATGGAATGGGTGGGGTTCTCGGTGCGGATGCCGCGCCCGTCGGAAAGCGTAAAATCGGAGAACGCACCAAGGCAGGTGTGCGGATCGGAAACGTCCAGCACAATATCTTTGGAAAGATTTGCCCAAGTGTGCGTGGGCACGCAGAAAAGACCGCCGTCTGCGGTGAAATGCTCGATCAGCGCGTCAAGCAGCGTCTTAGCACCGCCCTCGATCTGCCCGATAAGGCGCAGAGAGGAGTGCATGAGAACGACGCGGTCGCGGGGAAGATTCAGCGCAGCAAGCTGTGCGAGAATTTCGGTTTTGGTGTACGTATGGCGCATATTGATACCTCTTTTTGATTGGATTTAGATCTCAAACACCCAATAAGCAAATTCATTTTCGCACATGGCAGGAAGGGTGATGTAGCCAATGCCATGGTATTCCGAGCGGCAGCCGGGGTGGTAGTGCCCTTGGAACACGGTTTTAACACAGCCGCTTTGATGGATCATGGCGAAAAGCGCGTCCGCGTTATGGATTCTGTGAGCGGGATCTGCTGCGGGGTCGATGTTCTGGTGTACAAAGACGTACGTGTCCTCGGTGGCGTCGGTCAGCTTTTGGCGCAAACCGTCCTCGTCGGGGAAGAACGTGTCCTTCCAATCCACGCGGCCGGGGGTGTAAGGGTTGCCGTCCTTGGAGTAGCAGGCATCCAAAAACAGCAGTCGGCGGTCTTGCATGTGTAGCTCATCGGTTTGGGGAATGCCGAGGATGTCAAAGAATTTGTCGCGCTCAAAGGCGTAGGCGTCGTGATTTCCCATCAAGCAGACCGTGGGAATGGGGGTGCTGTGCATGACGGCGGCAATGTTTGCAAGATTGTTGATCTCCTGCTCCATGGTAGCTTCCGAGCCGGTCAGGTCACCTAAGCACACGATCAGATCGCATCCCTCGGCGGCAAAATAGGCGTAAGCCTCCTTGTTCTTGCGCAGGGATTGATTGTTGTATCTGCGTTCGCACGTTAGAGGCGCGGACGAATAGTGCGCATCTGTAAAAATGCCGAGCTTCATGGTGTACCGCCTTTCAGGGTTTTTTATATTATACCACGGATAGGACGAAATGTAAAGATAGAATCAAAGAGGAAAGTGGGGATTGTATGGTTGGGGCTTGCTCCTGCCGCACGTGTCATCCTGAGCGGTACAACCAACGCAAAAAGGACACCCTCTGTTGGATGTCCTTCGCGGTTTGTTTGGTGACCGTTTTAAATGATGTTGATTTAAGTCAAATCAATAGCGGAATATTCAAATGCATTGAGTTTTTTCTGCAAAGAATAAAACTTCGAAAAGGCTTTGGGATCCGGGTCCCAACCAATCTTTCTCAAAAACTTGTGAAAAATGGTTTGCTTCAAGGGCATACAGAATCTTGTATGATGCTCGGATGTAAAAAACTCATAAAAGGCTTCTGCTCTTGATCTTAAAAAGCACCTGCCTCCTACAACTCTTATGATTTTTTCGGAGCGGTTTTGTGCTGTTTCTCCCCAAGCCAAGTTGAAATTCCGAACACATTCGTCAAGATTGATTTTTTCGACAGCCCCATTGAGATTCTTGAAAATCAGGCATTCGCTATTTACTTCAATGATGTTTTCAAAAGGAATTTTAATGACCGTTTTTTCATCTTCTATGTGATAAGATTCTTGGACAGCATCATAAAACTCTTGCCAATTCATGGGTGTACCGCCTTTCAGGGTTTTCTATATTATACCACGGATAGGGCGAAATGTAAAGATAGAATCAAAGAGAGAAAAGAGGATTGTATGGGTGAGGGCACCGAACAGGATTTAGAACCTATATTTGCGCGAATAGTCGTATAAGGCATTCAGTTGCCCAGCGCAAATGTAGCGCTCTTACGAGCGCGAGGTTCAAATCGATCAAAGTGAACAAAAAATAAGCAGACTGCCCCTGAAGGGACAATCTGCTTATTTTTGGCGCACCGAACAGGATTTGAACCTGCGGCACCAAGCGTCGGAGGCTTGTGCTCTATCCAGCTGAGCTACCGGTGCGTACCGTGTTATTATATCATATTCAAATCCGATTTGCAACCCCTCGCATGCAAAAATTCTTCGCCAAAATCCCGCAAAACATCCGATTTGCCGTATAAATGCAAGACTTTTGCAGCATACTGAAAAAAGGAAAAACTTTTTAGAAAATTTTTCATTTTGGTATTGACAAACGGATATGTTTCTGTTATAATAACCGATGTTGAAAATATTGCGGCATCGCCAAGCGGTAAGGCAACGGACTCTGACTCCGTCATTCCCTAGGTTCGAATCCTAGTGCCGCAGCCAAAAAATCCTGAAAGCTCTGCTTTCAGGATTTTTTCATTTGTGTCCGCAGGACACAACATCATTTGCGTGCTTGCACGCAATATCATTTGACCGAAGGTCAACATCATTCCACCGCAGGCGGACACAAATGAACGAGGTTGCACTTCGTGCAAATGATGTGCTTCGCAATGATGTGATGCTTCGCATCAACGATGTTGCGCTTCGCGCAAACAGCAGGCGAGTACCCTAGTGCCGCCAGTCGGCTTGGTGCTTTTCTTGTTGACCGCGGCACAAATAAACGATGTTGCGACAAGTCGCAAATGATGTGGGCTATCGCCCAATGATGTTACGCCTGCGGCGTAAACGATGTTGCGCTTCGCGCAAACAGCAAGCGAGCACCGCTGCCTTTTGTTTTTTCTTGCCCCCAACCGCTTGCAAATTCTTCTCCACCGTGCTATAATATAGAATAGGCCACTGAAAGAAGGGAACATATATTGGCGACCAAGACCTTACGCAAAGATTTTACACAAGGAAACATTTCACGGCAGCTGCTGCTTTTTGCGCTGCCTTTTATGGCGTCCAATGCCATGCAGGTGCTTTACAGCGCCATCGACATGGTCATTGTCGGCAAGTTTGTCGGCACGGCGGGCATTGCTGCCGTATCGCAGTCCTCGCTGATCGTCAATTTTGCCACTATGGTTTGCCTTGGCTTTTCCAACGCAGGGCAGGTGCTGATCGCGCAAGCCCTGGGTGCGAACAAGAAAAAGGAAATGAGCCGCATTATGGGCACGCTGTTCGGCTTCGTGCTGGCACTTTCTCTGGTAATGTCCGGCGTCATTTTGCTGTTCCATCAGCCCATACTGACCTTGGTCAACATTCCCGACGAGGCGCACGATATGGCTGTGCAATACATGGTCATTTGCGCCATTGGTCTGTTCTTTACGGCAGGGTATAACATGGTCTCCGCCGTACTGCGCGGCATGGGAGATGCCAAGCGTCCGTTTATGTTCATTGCCATTGCGTCTGTCACCAATTTGGTGCTTGACCTGCTCTTTACGGGTTGGCTTGGCTGGGGCGTTGCGGGTGCTGCGTGGGCAACCATTATCGGGCAGGGCGTGTCGTTTATCTTCTCGATTTTCTACCTCTACCGCAAAAAAGAGGCGTTCGGCTTTGATTTTGCAAAGGAGAACTTCATTCCCGACCTCAAATACGTTGGCATGATCGCCAAGCAAGGCGTGCCCATGGCGATCCAGTCGGGCTTTATCAATCTTTCCATGATCGTGGTCAGCGCGCAGATCAATAATATCGGCGTTGTGGAATGCGCGGCGTTTGGCGTTGGCGTGCGTATTGACGACGTCATCAACAAGATCTCGCAGGGCATTCAGTATGCCGCCATGCCCATGGTCAGTCAGAACATCGGCGCGGGTGACCAAAAGCGCGCCGAGAAGGTGGTGCATTGGGCGTGGATCTATTCATTTGCGCTGACGGTGTTGTTCGTGACCGTATACGTGCTGTTCGGCAAGCAGCTCTTTATACTGTTTGACCCCGATAACCCCGCCGTGCACGCCATGTCGGGCGAGTTTATCCGCGCGATCCTTTGGATGTTCCCGGCATTTGCCATCATGCGCGGCAGCGGCGCGTTCATCCAAGGTCTTGGGCACGCAAAGCTATGCATGGTGCTGGCACTTTTGGACGGCGTGGTGCTGCGAATCGGGCTTTCGTGGCTGTTCGGTATCGGGCTTGGATGGGGCTTTTTCGGCTTCGTGCTGGGCTACGGACTTGCACCCTACGGATATGCCATCCCCAGCCTCTGCTATTTCCTCTCGGGAAAATGGAAAAAGCGCAGAACCTTGGCTGAAGAGATGTAATATGCAAAATAGATGCAGGACCGCGGAGTACCGCGGTCCTGCGTTGATATTTATTGCTCTTTTTTGCCGAATGTGTACAAATAATAGTCTTCCAGCATGGGGGGAAGAGGAGTCGCATCCACTGTCGGCTGTATGTCGGACAGCACGCGCAGCACTACCTTGCCCGCATGCTTTTCCGAGGTTGCGATATTGGTGACCGCAAAGGTGCTTTGCAGCTCGGCAATCCGGTTTTGTTCTGTGCAGATCTCCCACACCTTTCCGTCAATCTCCTGCAGCAGCACGTGCGGAGCTGCCATGTTGACGATCTCTCCTTTACGGAGTATGATGATCTCCTTGGCGATAAATTCGACATCGGACACCACGTGCGTGGCAATGATGACGATCTTGTCCTGCGAGATGCGCGAGAT
Organism: Eubacteriales bacterium; assembly: GCA_045658965.1. GTDB lineage: Bacteria > Bacillota > Clostridia > Oscillospirales > CAG-272 > SVQP01. The sequence goes on along the minus strand of JAZOVZ010000078.1, from coordinate 15,665 downwards.
GTAGTTGCGCACCGCAATGCGCTGCTTGGGGTCAAGCCCCGCCGTGGGCTCGTCAAGAATCAAGATTTTGGGATCACCCAGCACAGCCTGCGCAAGGGCGAGGCGCTGCTTCATGCCGCCCGAAAAGGTGCCGATCTTGCGCGTTGCCACGTCCAAAAGCTCCAATTCGTCCAAAATCTCGGTGATTTGTCTGTCGATTTGCGCGTCTCTGGCGCGCTTTTTCTCTTTCTCGCCAACACCCTTGAGTGCGGCAACGTACTGCAAAAACTGCCTGGCTGTGAAATTGGGGTACATGCCCGGGTATTGCGGCATAAAGCCGATCTTTTCGCGGAATTGCTCGCCCATAGCCTTTACGTTTTGCTTTTCACAGTTATCATCCACATACAAGATCTCTCCTGTGTCCGCTTTTAAGTTGTCGGTCAGAATGTGCATCAGCGTGGTTTTGCCCGAGCCGTTGGGACCCAGCAGCGCGTAAATGCCGGGCGTCAGCTCTGCGGAAAAAACCGAGAGCGCACGGACAGCACCGTATGATTTACTGATATGTTTAAGTTCAAGCTTCATGGCAGCCCCCATTGTAATAAGATTTGCAGAATTTGCGCCCTGCAAGCAGCACGAGTGCCGCGCTTAACAAAAGATACAGCGTCAAAGCACGCCAAAAATATGTGAAATCACAGCCGGACAGCTGCTTTTGCGCAGAAAGGACGGTCACGCGCAGCGGCGAGGAGAGCGAGAGAATGCTCAGTGCCGCGAACTGCGGCAGCACGGTGCTCGCAAGCACCTCGGGCAAGCCGATGGCAAATACGCTTGCGACGATTGTGGCAAGCGGACGCTTGCAGATGCAGGAGAGCGTGCAGCCTACCACGGCAATGATCGCGCCAAGCAGAATCTGCAGCCCAAGGTCAAGCAGCATATATTGCCCGATCGTGACGTCCGACGTCACATCACAAAAGGCTTGGATCGAATACAGCGCGGCATCCAAATCGGGCAGCACGTAATTGCGAGACACGATCAACAGCGTTGCAGCGCGAAAGGCGATCGAAATCACTGCACCAAGTGCGCCAAAGGTCAGCATCTTGCAAGCAAAGGTGCGCTTTCTGCCGTGCTTGGTGGCGCGCAGAATCTGCGAAAAGCCGCCTTTTGATGATTGCGACGCGTATTCCACCGCAAACGTACCCACGCATAAGAGTATCAGCGCAGCGCACACAAAGACGTCGGAGGGCAAGCCGTAAAGCCGCTCATAACCGATGCTGTAAATGATCTTGGCATCACCGCCCGTTTCGGCATTCTTGCGCTCAATATAATTTACGTAGCTCTCCACACGGGCAAACACACCATTGCGCGCCCTTGCGTCGGTCAGCTGCTCACAGTAGGCAAAATATTCCTCTGCCGTCATTTGGTCGTTGGAAAAGGCTTTTCTGTTGGACTCGGCAGCAAGCAGAATTGTGTCAATGCGCTCCCGCTCCGCTGTCATGTATGCGGTACGCTCATCGATTTCCATGGGCTGTATCGTGGTCACGTATTCGTAATAAATGGCTTGATCGTAGCTTTCCATTGTGCCCACGGTCTTGTCCACGTACGTGCTTTTGATAAGCAGCAACACGGCAATCGCAGCCAAAAGCAGTAAAATGCGATTCTTTTTGAGCTCATACCAAGCAAAAGTGTGCACTTTTTCAGGCTTGTTTTTCGCTTTAGGCAGACTTAGCACGGCAAGCTTTGACAGCTTGAAGCGTTTTTTGAGCGAAGGTATGCGCACGTTCTTGCAGAACAGAATACCGCCCGTCACAAACAGCGCTACCGTTGCCATAACCGAAATCAATAGTGCCGTTACAACGTAAGAAACAGGCAAACCGAACAATGAAAGGTATCGGTCAAAGCCAAGCAGCGCGCAAGTTTCGATCATGGCAGCGGGGTTGACATAACGCACCGCAGGCGTTGTGCCCATGTAGGTGCGCGTACTGATCAGCACGTTGATACTGTATAGCGCAATCCCCCCGCCGATCGATGCAACGTAGGGAAGTCTCAGGCAGGCAAGGCAAGATACAAAGGCGGCAATCAGCGCAAACGCCACCACGCGCACAAGCATTTGCAGCAGCATATAGCCAAGGATTGACACCTCAAAGGGCACCTTGGCGAAGTCCTCAAAGACTTGGATGGGGCTTGTGATATCCGAGTAGCCTTGCATAATGCCGATGGCTGCAAAGGTGGTCAGCGAAAAGACCACCACGCAAAAGAGCGTACAAGTCAGCAGAGCAAGGGCTTTGGCAACGAACGTCCTGCTGCGTCCGTGCTTGGCACAGCGTAAAATGCTCTCAAAGCCCGAGGCGCGTTCGTCCAAAAACAGGTACGACGCAAAGACCAATATGCAAAGCAGCACAAAGACCGAGACCGTGTTGTTTTGGATATAAGTATCGTAGCCGTGCGCGTATTCGCGCGGAAGCTGCACGTTTTGCTTGATCGATCGGTATCTCTCAAGGATCGCTTTTTGTTCCTTGATCTCATAGTCGCTGTCGTCATAGTAAAAGCTGTACATATCGTCCAGCTTACGCTCGCTCATCGAAATGATGCTGTCGATCTGCTTGGTATACCCGCTTTCAAGATACTCAGCACGCTGATACACAAGTCGCAGGATCAGAAAATCATCGTACTCGGGCGAGCCGTAGTAGGAGTACGGAAAATTCGGTTCTTCCTCTCGCTCGTTCAAGGATGCCAGCATTTGCAGTTCCTTGTAATATTGCGCGGTCTGCTCGGGATCGGTCAAATAGTCCTCAACTGCTTTGCGCTTCGCGTCCTCGTGGGGCAAGGGCTTTGACAGATATGCCGTAAGCAGAAAATTGATACACAGCAACACGATGAAAACAATGCATACCGTCCGCGAGCTGCATAGCTTTCGCAGCTCTGATTTATATAGGCGCATCATTCCTTATCCGGCTTTTCGGCGTGTACGATGCGTCCCGTGTCAAAGTTGACCGATCCGAAATAGCCCGAGGAGGAAAATCTTTTTTCCTGCTCATTGTAATCGAACAGCCAGCCGTACAGCGTGTTGTCGATGACCGTGAAATAGAACGTAAAATCAAGCTTGTCGTTGGTGTACACGACCTTGGCGTTGCTTCCGTCGTGGTTACACAAATAGATGGACTCTTCAAACAAGCAGTAGGTCACCTTATTGGGGTTTCTTTCGTAATCATCCGGTACGTAATGATAACGGATCTTGAAAGGCACGTAATAGATACCTTGCTCGGTCACGGTAAAGTTTTCCACGGGTCCTTCCACCACTCGTTCTGCCTGTCGGGTGTCAAGGTCAATGCGCATAAGGAAAGACATGCGCTGCTGTCCGCCCGTATATTGCACGGTTGCCATGTTGGGACTTAAGGCGGTGAAATACATCTTGCCGTCAAAATATTGCGCATTGGACATGACGGACTTATATCCGTTTTGCGTAAAATTGAAAAGCTCGTCCTTTTGCTTGGTCTCCGCGTCGGTTACGTACAGCTTATCCGTGTGCGCGGTCACCACCTTGCCGTCCGCTGCCATATATAAAAATTCGGTATCTGCAAGCTTGAAAACGGTTTCGTCCTTGGAGCCGTCAAGTGAAATTCTGCAAATATAGGGCTCGTAATCCGTGGGCTTGGTCGCGTCTCCACCCTCCTTGAGCAGCATGCATTTGTAGTACCACCAATCGCCGTCAATAAAGGTCAGGTAGGAATTGGGGTCTGCGGTGTCGCTCATGGTCTTGAGCACGTGGGTCTCGCCTGTCACAACGTCCTGATAGGCAAGCATAGTGATGTTCGTAAACTGCTGCCAGCCTAAAAAATACAGCTTTTGATCGTGCACGCCCGCAAAGTAACTGAAGACGCAATCCACAGGGCATTTGCCGTCGCATTCGGGATCGATGCAGGCGGTATAAAAGGTCTCGGTCTTTCGGTTAAAGCGATAAATTCTGCTCGATTCCGCCCAGACGAAGTTGCCGTATTCGGCAAGGTCGTTCTTAACAACCGCGGTTTGGTGCAGCTCGTTGATCTCGTGCTTGTCCTTGTCACCGCACGCAGATAAGGCCGCACATAGCGAGCAAAGCAGTAGCGCAAGCGCGATTATGATTGAAATTCTTTTTTTCATGGTCGTATTCCTTTCCATATGTAAATTTATTGGTTGCCGTTCAAATAACTCTCATCGATCCACATAGCAGGGCGAACTCCATTTTTGCCGAATGTGTTGCCAAAAGCACCACACAGAACGGAAGCTCCACGTATGGAGTACCATGCGATGTCATAGGACACCCTGTTCTCGTGCATGGGGTTGAAGGCAGTGTTATACACCCTCAAACCCTGCGAAACAGCGTAGTCAGTCGCGATGCCCATAACCATTTTCCAATCGATGACGACATCCTCCACGTCTTTTTTTGAAAGAGAGAATACGCGGTCGGTCACGCCCTCGGGCAATACGGTGGGCGTGATGAATTGCTTTTCCTGTTCGGTGAATGCCGTATCATAAAACTCACCGTTCAGATAGGCGCGAAGCAAGGAGGTTTCCCATGTCCTGTCATAATTACTCTCGGCATATCGATGGTAGGTCAAGACGTATTTGCTGACTAAAAAATATTTTCCGTCCTTGTAATCAATGACGTACCATTCGATCTCCTCGGGTCCGTTTTCGAGGTTGTTATCCTGCTCAAAGTGACCGATCGTAACCGTCATACCGAGCGGGTAGGTCACCCATTTGGCTTTGGCATAGCCGTCACCAGGCCAAACGTAAATACCTCCGTCAGCATCGTATTCACCAAGAAACCATCCTGCAAAGGTGTAGCCCTCTCTTTTGGGTACGGGTAGCTTCAACTTCTCGTTTGGGTAAGCCTTATACTCTGTGATATCGCACTCGCCACCGTTTGCATCCAGGTGAATCGTATACGTGATACGCTCCCAGCGTGCTGTCAGCGTCATATCCTCATACACCTTGTCGTGCTCAAAATCCCACAGCCTCCAGCCATCCGTGTCCTCATACCACCAACCTGCAAACGTGTAGCCGGGGCGGTAAATATCATCGGGCAGGGCAAGCGTGCCCTTTCGTTCCACCGTCTCGATTTTTTCTTTGCCTCCATCGTACCCCGGAGAAAACGTGACCGTGTATTCGGGTTTATCTGCAATGATAAATATCATCATTACGGCAAATATGATCACGGGGATGCTGTACGGCACCCACCAAGGCAATACAATGCGCCTTTTTTCATGCTTCATACGAAACTCCTTTTTACATAAATATACCTGCATTTATATAGACGGCGTTTTCTTGCAATCTTGTAAAATGGATTTCTTGTGTTTTCTTAAAGTCTATGGTATAATAAAAAAATCGGATTTTTTTACAAGGTTTGCAAAAAACGCCGTCTATAAGAGTGAGCGTCCCAAACAACATAGCCAAAGGAGGAGCATATGGGAAAGAAAAACCGCGAGTCGCTGCTTTCGGACGAGCAGATCATTGATCTGTACTTCGCCAGAGAAGAACGCGCCATCGCAGAGACAGACAAAAAATACTGTGAATATCTGCACACGGTAGCCTACAGTATTCTATCCAACGAGCAGGATGCCGAGGAATGCTTGCAGGATACGTATATCAAAACGTGGAATACCATTCCGCCCGAGCGGCCGAGCATATTCCGCGCCTTCTTGGCAAAGATCACGCGCAATCTCTCGCTTGATCGCTACGAGCGAGATCACAGAAAAAAGCGCGTGCCCGCAGGGGCTTGCATGCCGCTGGACGAGGTGCAGGAGTTTGTGCCCGACGGCAGCGATCTTGACCGTGAGGTGCAGGCAAAGACGATCGGCAAGGTGATCACGGCGTATCTGGACGCTACGACCGACCGCCGCTTGTACATTTTTGTTTCCCGTTATTTCTTCGCTCTGACGCTGCCGCAGATCGCCAAGCGTCTTTCCTGCAGCCAATCCTTGGTCAGCAAGGAGCTTGTCGAGATCAAGCACGAGCTGCGCATTCTTTTGGAAAAGGAGGGAATTATTATATGAATCATGACAAATTGATCAGAGGTATCGGCGAGGTAGACGACCGCATTCTGGAGCGGTATCACGATATTGACACCCGCCTTGCAAGTAAGTATGCCAAAAAAATGATGGCTTTGCGCATGACGGCAATTGCCGCCTGCTTGGCAATTTTGCTTTGCGCCGGCACGCCGCTTGTCATGCTTACGAATCCTGCGGGCAGAGCGGTGCTGGGGGGAGATTCCGAGGCGCTGATGGCAGAGCTTGAAAAGATTGATGGCTTTTATGACTGGCAGGCAAAGACCGCGGAAAAGTTGGAAGAGACCCTGCCAGCGCCCATGTGGGAGCTGCTTCAGACCACGCCCGTGCTTGACGTGCTGACGCAGCCGCAGTTCAAGGGACTTGTACCCTTGGATGCCTTTGCCCAGGGAGAGCCTTACCGTCTGTACTTCCTTTCAAACGGTGACGGCACCTGCACCTTGAAGTATATTACGACCAATTCCGCATTTGAAGGGGAGTACACGGTCGAGATCCCCGAGACCTCGCCCAACGGTGACGTTGTGACTGCGATCGATCTCCCCGGAGTCAGCAGAAGCGTTAAATGGAAAAACACGTTTCTGCCGTACGTTTTAACCCCTGCCGCTATGGAATCCCTGCTGCAAACCGCAGAGGAAAACGGAATCAGTGCGTATGATCGCAGCAGACTCATCGCGTATTATCTCAAGAAAACGGTTACGGGGCTTGAGGATGAGTACTTGCAGTATCTGATCGGCGCGTTTCCCATTACGGCTTTTGGCGACGTATACATGCTGGATTCCCAAGCGTCGGGATTCGAGTTGAATAAACTCTATGAGCTTTTGTACACGTATTGCGAATGGAGTGAGGAAAAGTACGAGCAAAGCGTGCAGGAGATTATCATGATGGCAAAAAAGAGCGGGGACAGAGAAGTGGCAGAGCTTTGCCTGACCGTTTTTCGCGACGTCGATCTGCACAGTGTTACCGGCATGACCATTCCCGAGACCGTGACCTCGATCACACCTCGGACGTGGTCGAACTTCCCGAACTTAGAGACGGTGACGGTTGCACAAGATTCCGCCCTGAAGATGATCGACGGCTGTCTGGTAGACACCGAGACGGGGACGCTTAAGCTGTATTTGCGAGAGGACGGCAAATTCCCTGCGGACGCAGATATTCGCATTTTGGAGTCTTACGCTTTTTCGATCTGCACGCTGCAGACGAGACTTGGCAAAGAGACCTCGCTGCACATTCCCGAGGGCGTACTCAAGATCAACCAAAACTGCTTTGCAAGTGAGGATCTGGTGGACGTAGAGCAGACGCTCAATATCTATCTTCCCGCAAGCCTGCAATTTTTGGGCGGGGAAAGGGTAACGTCCCTCGACGATTATTTAGTGATCTTCCATTATGCCGGCACGCAGGAGCAGTGGGAGAGCGAGATGACCTTCGGTGAGATGGGAAAGAAGGACTTTATCTATCTGCAAACGTCGGACGTCACGCAGCCGTTTAAGTTTTATTATTCAAAAAAATAACGTCTTGTCTATTATCAAACAGTCGCGCCCTTGCCGCGGCTGTTATGAAAAGCCTTGCTTGGAAAGGACAACTTATGAAACGCAAAATATTGATTATATTACTTGCGCTGGTTGCCGTTTTGTCCTGCTCCTGTGGGCAACAGGAGCAGCAGTCGGAGTTGCCTACGCATGAAAGGATCACCGAGAGTCAATTGGAGTACGGCGAGATCGAGACAGGCACGGTTGCGGGGGATTACATATATCGCTCTATTGGCACCGGATTTTTGATAAAATATCATATCCCCACGGGAACTGCTGCCACGGTCTGTCAGGATCCGTACTGTGAGCATGGTCAAAGGAGCTGTCCTTTTTGGGTCAGCCCACGGAATTTAGCATCTATTGGAAATATATTGTACTATGCAGTAGAACAAGAAGATCAGTGGCATTTGCGCTCCTATGATGGGGATAGCATGCAGGTAAAGGAAATCCGAACCTCCAACGGAGTATTGGGCGGGTTGTTTTCGTACAATTATTATTTGTATTTTACAGAAACCTATTATACCGAAAACGAAGGGCAGACTAAATCCACCATATACAGATGGGATACGCAAACAGATGCGTTTGATGTCATTGATTGCGGTCATCCGTATGCCACTATAGATTCAATCGTGGTTGGCAGAATTATTTGGAAGGTCTCAGATCATCTGATCTCTACCGATCTGGCGGGCGATGATGCGCGTGCATATACAAATATACTCCAGCGTGAATGGGGAAAATATATGTTCAGATGGGAGGTTGTTTGGACAGCGTCTGACTACTATTACAGTGAGATATATAGAAAGGATCTCGAAACGAACGAAGAAATTTTGATTGCTGAGAACATCGAAGAGTTTTATATGTATGGTGATAAAATTTTGTATCTTTATAGATCGGATTCGCCGAGATTGGTAACTACGGAAGCAGGAACGATAGTTAAAGATTACTACGGAGGCGATGTCTACATCATGAACTTTGATGGTTCAAACAAGCATCTTTTGTGTCATGTGGATGATTTTTATTATTTTTATACATCTTATGAAAGGAATAACGAATACGTGTGCGGTGACTGGGTGGGCATGCATTCCCAAAATTCCTATCTGAAAGAAAATGGCTCGTCGATGCTTGATCTGACAGACATGCTATTCGTCAACGTGGTGACGGAGGAGTATAAGCTGATCAAATTTAATCCTTACGAATGACAAAACAGCCGCGGCTGTTATGAAAAGCATTGCTTGGAAAGGACAACGCATGAAACACAAAATATGGATCATATTACTTGCGCTGGTTGCCATTTTGACCTGCTCCTGTGGGCAACAGGAGCAGCAGTCGGAGTTGCCTACGTATGAAAGGATCACCGAGAGTCAATTAGAGTATGGCGAGATCGAGACAGGCACGGTTGCGGGGGATTACATATATCGCTCTATGGAGGTAGGCGGTATGACGCTTTTGCTGAAGTACCATATTCCCACGGGAACAGTGTCCCCGGTGTGCCAGGATCCGTTTTGTACGCATGAAAGGTATGCATCCTCTTGTCAGTTCACCGTAAGAACGTTTCGAATTGCATCTATTGGGAATATTTTGTATTATGTGATCGAAATTGATGGTCAACACCATCTGCGTGCATACGACGGAGACGCTATGACAATAGACGAAGTCCGCATTTCCGACGGAGTTTTAACCCGTCTTTTCAGATACAATTATTATCTTTATTTTACCGAAATACTTCCCACGAAAAATGAAGGCGAAACCAAAACCACGGTTTACAGAGTTGATACGCGAAGCGGTGCACTTGAAGTCATTGACTGTGGACGTCCGTATGCCGAGATCGAGCTGATTGAGGTTGGCAGGATCGTTTGGGCGGAAGGAGAAAAGTACTTTTCTACTGATCTGGACGGCGATGATGCCCGTGTATACGAGCAAGACTACTGCCGTGAATGGGGGAAATACAAGCTGCGTTGGGAGTGGGGCGGAAAAGCATATGAGAAGATATACTGTAAGGATCTCACTGTCGGAGAAGAGGTGCTGATTGCAGAGGACGTAGCGGATTTCTACGTTTACGGTGACAAGATGGTTTACTTTAAGTTTGCCCCTGTGAGAATAGTGATGGATGACAGCGGCGCGGAGGTCAAAGATTACTACGGCGGCAACGTGTATATTGTAAACCTGGATGGCTCGGATAATCGCCTTTTGTGTCACGTGGAGGATTTCGTTTTTCTTTGCGGATCATCGGACAGAAACAACGAGTTTATTTGCGGTGACTGGATCGGCTTTATCTCGGAGAGCTATCACGTGTCATCCGGAAATACTCCGGAGCTTTTACTGACCAATATGCTGTTGGTCAACGTAATTACGGGAGAATATAGACTGATCAAATTTAATCCTTACGAATGATACGGAATGATCCGGCGCCGACCTCCGCTACAACGATTTAATCGCAACAGAAAGGATATCATATGAAACACAAAATATGGATCATATTACTTGCCCTGCTTGCTATTTTGTCCTGCTCCTGCGGGCAACAGGAGCAGCAGTCGGAGTTGCCTACGTATGAAAGGATCACCGAGAGTCAATTGGAGTACGGCGAGATTGAGACCGGCACGGTTGCGGGGGACTATATATACAGCATGAACCAACTGATGCTGATAAAATACCACATCCCTTCGGGTACGGCGACCACGGTTTGCCAGGATCCGTTTTGTGACCATAATATACGCTGCCCGTTCAATGTGTCGCCTTCCGGGTATGCAGCAATGGGCAACGTTTTGTATTATGCCAAGGAAACAGACGGTCAGTGGTGTTTGCGCTCCTATGACGGTGACAGCATGCAGGTGGAGGAAATACGCGTCTCTGATGGCGTCATCAACCGCCTGTTTACGTATAATTATTACCTCTACTTTTCCGAGTCGGAATCATCAGACGGAGGCTTGATCAATACCGTCATTTATAGGTGGGATACGCAAAGCGATGCGTTTGACGTGATCGATTGTGGGTATCCGTATGCGAGAATATATGCCATCGAAGTCGGAAGAATTGTCTGGGAACAAGGTGATAAATATTTCTCTACAGATTTAAGCGGAGAAGACGAACGTGAGTATAACCAAACCTATCAGCGTGAATGGGTAAACTACGTTTATAGTTGGCAGGTGGATAGCAACGCATGGTATGACATGCTATGGTGTAAGGATCTTACTACGGGAAAGAAGACCCTGATTGGAGAAGATATTTCCTTTTTTTACTTCTACGGTGACAAGGTTATTTACCTCAAATACTTAGATACTCCAAGGAGGGTTGTGACGACGGAAACAGGTAAAGCGCTGATTGATCAATATGGTGCAGATGTATACGTTATGAACTTTGATGGTTCGGATAATCGCCTTGTATGCAGTATTGATGAGTTTGTTTTTGCAGGTACGTCATCGCGCAGAAATAACGAATACATATGCGGCGATTGGATTGGTATAAGTTCAGCGAATTACTATTCGGATGAAAACACTTTGGGAGGGACAGCTTTCTGCACGAGCGACATGCTCGTAGTCAACGTGGTGACCGGTGAATATAAGCTGATCAAATTTAATCCCTACGAGTGATACGGAATGATCCCGCGCTAACCTCCGCTACAACGATTTGAATGCAATAGAAAGGGCATTGTATATCAAGTATAATTCTTACGAATGATGAAACAGTTGTTTTTTGAAATCAGAAAGATCGGGCTTTCAAAGCTCACGGTTGCAATCATCCTTTGCTTGCTGCTGCTCTCTGCAGGGCTTGCATATCGCCAGGCAGGGCAAACGCCCGAGTCCGGGCAATCCATACGTTACGAGAGAACCATCAAATCCGTTATAACCAACGCGGAGCGGCAGTATCAACAAAGCCTGTATAATTCCAAGAACAGCTACGCCACGCTGTACTTCCGGGACGTCATTGACGTTTATACGGGGATCAAGGAGCTGCCGATTGCTAAAGAAAAGGTCAACGGCTGGGATACGTATCTATCGTTCAATGCGGCAAATCCGCTGCTCTTGATCTGCGCGGTGTTCGTGTCGGTGCAGCTGTTCGGCGTGGATAGCAAGACCGGCATGCTGCCTATCATTTACGCGTCTGCGGGCGGGCGCATGCGGTATATGACAAATAAGCTGCTTGCCATGCTGCTTTCGTCGGTGGTGCTCACCGCGCTGTTCTTCGGCGTGACGCTTGCCGCCATGCTGCCTGCGTGCGAATTTGCGGGACTTGGCGAGTACGTGCAAAGCTTCCGCGCGTTTGCGGTCGCGCCCTACGCCATGCGTACCTGGCAGGCGGTGCTGCTGCTATTCTGCGTACGTGTCTGCATGACAGTTTTCGTCAGCGCGCTGGTGGGGCTTTTGACCTACGCGCTGGGCAACCGCCTGGTGTCGCTGCTGCTTGCCGTGCTTTTGTACGTTGGCAACGTGCTGCTGGACGGGCGCACCTATCTCAATACCGACGTCTTTTTTGACCATTGCAATGTAGTCGCAGCATCCGACGCCGCCACGCTGTTTTCCAAATACCAGTGCGTGCGCGTGCTGGGCAGACCCATCCCCGTGGTAACCGCCACCCTTGTTTTCTATGCGGCGTTAGCGTTGATCTGCATGGGCGCGATAGTGCTGCTGCATCAGAGGTTTGTGAGCACCCGCCTTGGCAGCCGCGAGCGTCGTGCGCGCAAAGGCGGTGCAATGGCGCGCGGCGGCTCTGCGTTGCTTGGCTGGGAGCTGAAAAAGATTGCCAAAAACCGCGTTGTGGTGCTGGCGGTCGTGCTGCTCTTAGTCGCTGCGGCGGTCAGCGGCGTGCTTGCGTATAAGGAGTATACAAGCAAGTCGGATCAGATCTATTACGATTACGTGCAGGATCTTTCGCCTCTGGACGACGCGCAGCGTTGGGCTTACTTGGACGCCGAGGGGGAAAGGATCTCGCAAGGGTACAAAAACTATTTCAAGTATCGCAATGAAACGCCCGATATGCTGCCCGAAGGGCTTGATATGATGCAGGTCGAGAACGAATATTACTACGCTTGTCTGCACGAGTATCCCTTTGCAAGGGTCAGGGAGGCGTGCGCATACCAAAGTGAGCGCGGGCTGGAGGGCTTGACCTTACTTTACGACACGGGCTGGATGACCCTCTTCTCGTCGGGTGACGATATTCTGCTGTTTTTGGCGATCCTGATGGTTGCCACATTCTCGGCAGCCGTCGAGTATTCCTCCAAATTTGCGGGCATCCTGCCCACCACGGTGCGCGGGCGCAGAGAAACCGGGCGAGCCAAGCTCTCCCTTTGCCTGATTTCCACCACGGTATTCTTCGCGGTGTTTTCGACAATGCAAATCGTGCCCATCCTGCTTGCCTACCGCTTTGAGGACGCGGGGGCTACGTTGGTCAGCCTGCAAACCTATCAAAACGTCGCACCGACCTTGCAGCTCTGGCAATATGCCGTGCTGATGCTGGTAATTCGCTACGTTGCTTGTATGCTCACAAGCGTGCTTGCGTACTGCTTGACGGGCGTGATCAAGGTGTCCTACCTTTCGATGATGCTGCTGACCGTGATCGTGCAGCTGCCGCAGTTGGTCTACGGCATGGGTGTGGATGTACTGCAATATTTCAGATTGACCGCGCTTTTGGATGGAAACGAGCTGGTGCTCATGCTTGTCGACGGCGGCATGATTTGGGCAATTTTGCTCATGCTTGTATTCCTTACCCTGTGCGCTGTATTCGCGTGCATCAATATCAGAAAAAACAAGGAGGAAGCTTAAATGGTTCTGAAGTTTTACGATATCAGTAAATCCTACGGCAAGACCCGTGCGCTGCAGCATTTTTCGGTCGAGCTGAGCGAGGGCGTGTACGCATTGCTTGGCCCCAACGGCTCGGGCAAGACCACGCTGATGAATATTCTCACGGGCAATCTCAAGGCAGACGCGGGGCACATCACCTTTGCGGACGGCACAAACGAACCCGAGGACATTGCTGACATGGGCAAGCGGTTTCGTAAGCACCTGGGCTTTATGCCGCAGTATCCCGGCATGTACGGTAACTTTACCTTAGAAGAGTTTCTTTGGTATATCGCCACGCTCAAGGACGTGGGCAGCGACCTTGGCGAAAGGGAGAGAAAAGCATTGATCAAGGCACAGATCGACGGCGTTTTGCAGGCGGTGGAGCTGTCCGACGTATCTCACCGCAGAATCAGTACACTTTCGGGCGGCATGAAGCAACGCCTTGCCCTTGCACAGGCGGTGCTGGGTGACTCCAAAATTTTGATTTTAGACGAGCCCACCGCCGGTCTTGACCCCAAGCAGCGCATTGCCGTGCGCAACTACATCTCGCGCATCGCCATGAATAAGATCGTCATCATTGCCACGCACGTGGTGTCCGACGTGGAGTTTATCGCAAAAGAGATCATCATGCTGCGCAAGGGCGAGGTGCTTTGCATGGCACCTCAGCAGGAGCTTTTGCAAGAGATCACGGACAAGGTCTGGACGGCAGACGTGCGCGAGGACGAGGTGTCCGCAATGCAGAACAAGTTCACGGTTACGGGCATTGCCAAATCCGACACGGCTGAGCACATGGTCACGCTGCGCATCCTGTCAGACAAGCAGCCCTTTGCCGATGCCAAGCCCACAAATCCTACTTTGGAGGATTATTACCTCTACGTGTTTGGACAGCAATTGTAAAGTCAAAGGCTATTTGAAATATAAAAACGAACCTGAATGCGGAAGATTTACCTTATTCATATCATTGAGAGAGGAAATATATGAAACAGAGATTTTTACTTGTGATCCTTGCCTTGCTGGCGATTTTCGCGTGCTCATGCGAGCAGAAGCAGCCGGACAGACCTATGAACCCCTCAAAGCCGCTGCCCGAGAAGATCACGGGAAGCGAGCCGGAATACGGCGAAATGGAAACCGGAAATATCGGCGGAGACTACATTTACGCATCGACAAACTCCAGATTGATCAAATACCATATTCCGTCGGGCACGGCAACCTGGGTCTGCCAGGATCCGTTTTGTGAGCATAGTTTAAATTGTCAGTTCAAAGTGCCGGACTTTAGGTATGCAGCAATAGGCAACATCTTGTACTATGTTACGGAGATAGACGGTCAATGCCGTCTGCGTTCCTATGACGGTGACAGCATGAAAATCGAGGAAATACGCATCTCAAACGGTGTTCTGAGCCGTCTTTTTTCCTATAACTACTATCTATATTTTTCCGAGTTGAATGTGGAGGACGGAAGTATCATCGGTGCTGTCATTTACAGATGGGATACGCAGAGCGGAAAGACCGACGTGATCGATTGCGGTCATCCGTATGCGACCATTGACAAAATCGAAGCGGGTAGAATTATTTGGGAGCAGGGAGATGAATATTTCTCTACAAACTTGGACGGAGAAGACGAGCGCGAGTATACCCCTATATTGCAGCGAGAATGGGGGCAGTATGTTTACAGATGGACACTTGACAGCAATGGCAAGTACACTGGTTTATACAGAAAAGATCGTTCAACAAATCAAGAGATTATGATTGCGCAGGACTTTGACTGGTTCTATTTTTACGGTGACAAGGTTGTGTATTGGAAACGTACGGACACACCAAGATATGTCACCTCGGACGCAGGCAAGCAGATAAAGGATGAATGGGGCGGAAACGTTTACATCATGAATTCAGACGGCTCAAACGCGCATCTGTTATGCCACGTAGAAGATTTTTACTATGGAGGAATGCCCTCCATAGCATGTGGCGATTGGGTTGGGATCATCTCTATGAATTACTACCCGCATGAGAACACGTGGGGAGGGGCAGCCCTTGCCCTTACTGATATGCTCATCGTCAACGTAGTGACCGATGAATATAAGTTGATCAAATTCAATCCTTACGAATGAAAAAACAGCCGCGGCTTTAGCGAAAGCCTCATAACGAAGTTTTAGAAAAAAGCACTTATGATAACGAAAAATCGTTTGTCATAAGTGCTTTTGCGTTGCTTTGGGAAAGGTTATTCCCGATCGTAATGAATTGACGCCTTGCGTCATGAATTGAAGCCTTTCGGCTTCATGATTTGAAAACTGCGTTTTCATGAATTGAATTGCCCTGTTTTTAATGCCGCAGGCAATTCATGCGCTGCA